>DATAZS010000039.1:0-11257 GCA_036271915.1 Polyangia bacterium | reverse complement strand
GCCAGATCGTCATCAGCATGGGCCCGACGACCGACGAGCACCTCTTCTTCCACGAGCAGACGGGCGGCGGCTGGCAGCTGCAGCTCAGCCCCGCGCTCGACTACTTCCTCACGGCGCACGTCGCGCTGGGCGGCGTCGTCGGCTTCCGCTACGACAGCACGGGCGGTGGGAACGGCAACGGCAGCACGCGCTTCGATCTGGGCGGGCGCGTGAGCACGAACTTCGACTTCAACGATCGATTTGGCGTGTGGCCCCTCGCCGGCTTGTTCTTCGAGCGCACGTCGGCGACGCACACGTCGACGACGAACACCTGGCTCGAGCTGTATGCGCCGTTTCTCTTTCACCTCGCGCCGCACTTCTTCGTGGGCGCGGGGCCGTCGTTCGAGCTCAACCTCTCGGGACCGAACACGAACCAGATCGGGATCGACTCGGTGATCGCCGGCTGGTTCTAACCAAAGGAGATCCACATGGCGCGCGACCTCGCACCGCAGAGCCCGTACATCGCCCCCGAGATGGTGACGACGACGTTCGAGATCCCCGGCCACAAGGTCGTGACGAGCCTGGGCATCGTCCGCGGCATCACGGTGCGTTCGCGCTCCGTCATCGGGAACTTCGTCGCGGGCCTGCAGATCCTCGTGGGCGGCAACATCACCGTCTACACCGAGCTGTGCGAGCACGCGCGTCGCGACGCGCTCGCGATCTGCCTGCAGCACGCGGCCGCGCTGGGCGCCAACGCCGTCGTCGGCATGCGCTACGACGCCAACGAGATCGCCGCCGGCGTCACCGAGGTGCTGGCATACGGCACGGCCGTGAACGTCGCGCCCGCGTAGAGGCTACGCGCCGCCGGTCTGCCCGCGGTCGCGGTAGCCCTGCCACGCGACGATGGCCGCCGTGCCGTCCATGAAGCCCATCGTGAGGAACAGCGCCTTGAAGGACAGGTAGGCGACGACGAGGCCGCCCAGCAGCGCGGCCGCGCCCGCGACGAGGTGCGAGCCTCCCGCCCAGATCGACCAGTGCTTCACCGACGAGTGCTCGATGTCGTCCGTAAACAACGAGTCCCAGGTCGGCTCGATGAGCCCCGTCGCGAGGCCCGTCACGATCTGCACGCCGAACAGCTCCCACTTGTTGTCGACGAATACATACGAGACGTCGCAGCAGGCGGACACGAGGAAGCCGAGCACGAGGCACGAGCGCACGTGGAGCTGGAACCACGGCCGCGTGCCGATCGCCGTGATGACGACGCCCGTCGCGAGCGAGAACACGGCGAAGGCGATGCCCGCGTCGAGAATGCTCCCGCCCACCTTCTCGGTGAAGGCGGAGTACATCGGGACCAGGAGCGACTCTGCGAAGGTCGTGAGGAAGCTGATCTTCAGCAGGAGGCGCGCTTCACGTGAGACGGACTTCAGCATCTGGAAGACAATCGGGGGCGCGAACTATACGCCGGTCGACGACGCTTCGCCTCGTGACTTTTTCGGGATCGCCGTCACGCCGTAGCGCCGGGATATAATGAAGGCGTGAGGGTGACCGAGGCTCTGTTGGTGGCACTGCTCGCAGTGGGCTGCGGCGCGAGCGCGCCGTTGGGATCCGACGCCGGCCGCGACGCCGCGGTCGCGGCCCCCGACGCGGGCGGTGCCTCGCGAGACGCGCTCGATGCGCCTGCCGCGGAGGTGCAAATGACCGACGCGGCGGACGCGCCGGACGTCGCGGACGACGGCACGACGTGCTGCCCGATCGATCCGTACCCGACCAGCTGCCTCCACGGCGGCGGCAGCAACGAGAACGGGTGCTTCTCGGTGTGCGACTTTTGGTGCGCGATCAACTGGCGCATCGAGCTCGACGCCAAGGGCTGTCCGGCCTGGCGCATGGATTACCGCCAACCAGCGCCTGGCGAGAACCAGCTCTGCGAGCCCGACCCGGACGCCGGCCGCGACGCGCCGGCCGAGGAATAGCGTCTTGGTTCGACGCGCGAAGGAAGATGATCTTTCGCGCCTCGTCGCGCTCCTGCGGGACTGCAGCGCGAACATGCAGCTGGCCGGCATCGATCAGTGGGACGAGATCTATCCGACGGAGGCGA
This sequence comes from Polyangia bacterium, assembly GCA_036271915.1. GTDB lineage: Bacteria > Myxococcota_A > Polyangia > Fen-1088 > Fen-1088 > DASZFV01. Next base: position 9,183 of record DATAZS010000039.1, on the reverse strand, counting down.
CGCTCCGCGCGGACGTCGCCGCGGGCACGCTGCACGTCGCCGCGATGGGCGACCTCCCCATCGCGGGCGCGTTCACCCGTCGAGAACTGGCGTTAGTCCGCGGACAGTCGAACCGCGAGGCCCGAGCACCTGAGCGTGACGTCGGCGTTGCGGACGGCGAGGCTGAGGGCCTTGCGCGAGCCCACGAGGACGACGAGGCGCTTGCCGCGCGTCACGGCCGTGTAGAGCAGGTTTCGTTGCAGCATGACGAAGTGCTGCGTGTGCACGGGCACGACGACGGCGGCGTACTCGGAGCCCTGCGACTTGTGCACGGTCGCGGCGTAGGCGAGCGCGAGCTCGTCGAGCTCGTCGGAGTCGTACTCGACCTCGCGTTCGCCGTCGCGCTCCTCGAAGCGCACGGTGAGTGAGGCCGCGCCGTCGGACGTCTCGGCGCGCGCGATGACGCCGATGTCGCCGTTCCACACCTCTTTGTCGTAGTCGTTGCGCACCTGCATGACCTTGTCGCCGACGCGATACAGGCGCGCGCCGCGCTGGATGCCGGGCGCGCCCGGCGTGAGCGCCTCCTGCAAGAGCTGGTTGAGGTTCCCCGCGCCGAGCTCGCCGCGGTGCATGGGCGCGAGCACCTGGATCTCGTGCGGGCGCAGGCCGTAGCGGCGCGGCAGGCGCGTCGCCACGAGATCGCGCACGACGAGCGCCGCCTTCGCGGGGTCGTCCTCTTCGATGAAGAAGAAGTCGCGCTTGTCCTCGGCCGCGCCCGTACCCGGCGCCACGCCCAGCTCGGGCAGCTCGCCGTCGTGGATGCGGTGGGCGTTCGTGACGATGAGGCTCTCGGCCGCCTGCCGGAAGATCTCGGTGAGGCGCACCGTGGGGACGGCGCCCGAATCGATGACGTCGCGCAGGACGCGCCCCGGCCCCACCGACGGCAGCTGATCGACGTCGCCCACGAGCACGAGGCGCGTCGTGGGCGCGAGCGACGCCAGCAGATCGGCGGCGAGGCGCACGTCCAACATCGACGCCTCGTCGACGACGAGCAGGTCGCACTCGAGCGCGTTGGTGGCGTTGCGCGCGAACACGCCCTCGTGCGGGTGCCACTCGAGCAGGCGGTGCAGCGTCGACGCCGGCACGCCCGCCTGATCGGCGAGGCGCTTCGCGGCGCGACCCGTGGGCGCGGCGAGCGCGATGCGCAGGCCCTTCTTGGCGAGGATCGAGACGATGCCTCGGACGATCGTCGTCTTGCCGACGCCGGGGCCGCCCGTGACGACCGCCACCTTGCCCGTGAGCGCGAGCGCGACGGCCTCCGCCTGCTGACGCGCGAGCGTGATGCCCGCCTGCTGCTCGTACCAGGCGAGCGCGCGCGGCACGTCGATGTCGACGGCGGCGGCGCGCCCCGCGAGCAGCTTGCGCAACCCTTCGGCGACGGCGCGCTCGGCGCGGTGGAGATCGGCGTCGTAGACGGCGGCGCCCGCGTCGAGCACGAACACGTTGATCTTCGGATCGACGATGACGTCGCCCAGCCGCGCGAGGCGATCGATGGCGCCGTCGGCGAGCTTCTCCGTGACCTCGAGCAGCGCGGCCGCCTGGCGCACGAGGCGCTCGCGCGGCACGAAGACGTCGCCGTTCGTCGACGACTCCTGGATGACGTGACGCACGCCCGCCTCGACGCGCACGTCCGACTCCTTCTGGATGCCGAGCGCGGACGCGAGCTTGTCCGCCGACAGGAAGCCGATACCCCACACGTCGAAGGCCAGCCGGTACGGGTTCTCGCGCACGAGCGCGATGGCGCGCTCGCCGTAGCGTTTGTAGATGCGCGCCGCGAAGGCCGGCGACACGCCGTAGCCCTGCAGGAACACCATGACCTTGCGCACCTCGCGCTGCGCGCTCCACGCGGCACGAATCGACTTCGCGCGCGACGGCCCGATGCCCGGCACCTCGCTGATGCGCGTGGGATCGCTGTCGAGGATCTCGAGCGTCTCGATGCCGAAGCGCTCGACGATTCGTCCCGCGAACTCGGGCCCGATGCCCTTGATGAGGCCCGAGCCCAGGTAGCGACGGATGCCGTCGAGCGTCGCGGGCGCGACCTCGGTGTAGCTGACGACGCGGAACTGCTCGCCGAAGCGCGCCGTCGTCTCGTAGCGCCCCTGAACGCGCAGCGCCGCGCCCGCGGGGATGCCGAGCAGGCTGCCGACGACCGTGACGACGGCGCCGCTGCCGCCGCCGCGCTCGACCTTGAAGCGCGCGACCGTGAACGCGCTCTCGCCGCCCGAGAAGACGATGCGGTCGATCGTGCCCTCGAGCGTGAGCTCTTGCTCGCCGGGCGCGCCCTTCCCCGCCGCGTGCTTGAAAAGATCCACGTCGTGTCCTGACCTGATGGGAGCACGGCGAGGCGCGCCCTTCAACAAGCGCCCGGGCCGCGTGTTAACGTCTTCGGCTCATGTCGTCGCCGCCCGCTCAGATCGAGGTGACGAACCCCTCGGACGGCGGGTTCTTTCACTGGCTGTTCAAGCTGTACGCGTTCGCGTTCCTGGGCGCGATCGCCGTCGCGCTGTTCGGGCTCGTGGGCGTGTACATCTACTTCGCGACGACGCTGCCGACGCTGCCCGATCTCGCGACCTATCACGAGACCGCGGCGACGACGACGATGATCCGCGCGTGGGACGGCACGCCGCTCGGCGAGCTCGCGGCCGAGCGCCGCGAGATCCTGCCCTTCGAAAAAATCCCGCCCATGCTCGTCGACGCGTTCCTCGCGGCCGAGGATCGGCGCTTCTACGAGCACGGCGGCCTGGACTTCCGCGGCATCGCGCGCGCGCTCGGCGCCAACCTGCGCGCGGGCGAGGTCGCGCAGGGCGGCTCGACGATCACGCAGCAGGTCGCGAAGTCGTTCCTGGGCTCGGAGCGGACGATCCAGCGCAAGATCCGCGAGGCGATCCTCGCGCGCCGCCTCGAGAGCCGCTACTCGAAGCGCGACATCCTCACGCTGTATCTCAACCAGATCTTCCTCGGCCACGGCGCGTACGGCGTGGGCGCGGCGGCGCGGCGCTACTACGACAAGGCCATCGACGAGCTCGATCTCGGCGAGATGGCGACGCTCGCGGGCCTCGCGCGCGCGCCGTCGCGCTTCTCGCCGCTGACCAGCGTCGATCGCGCGCGCGCGCGGCGCGACCAGGTGCTGGCCGCCATGGTCGCGTCGGGTTACATCAGCGACGACGAGGCGAACCGCTGGCGCGCGCGCCCCGTCACCGTGCGCCAGCGGCCCGACTACTTCCACACCGAGTCGCCGTACTTCACCGAGCACGTGCGCCGCGACGTCGCGAAGCGCTACGGAGAGAAGAAGCTGCTCGAAGGCGGCCTGCAGATCGAGACGACGCTCGTGCCGTGGATCGACGCCGCCGCGCAGGAGAACGTCGACTTCTCGACGCGCAAGCTCGACAAGCGACAGGGCTGGCGCGGCCCCGTCGCGCACCTCGTGGGCGCGGCCGCCGCCGAGTTTCGCCGCCGCGTCGTCGCGCGCTACGGCGCCGAGCCGCCCGCGGAGAATCACCTCTATCTGGGCCTCGTCGAGGGGGCGACGACGACGGGCGACGCCAAGGTGCGCGTCGGCGAGAACGTCTACCTGCTGCCGTCGGCGAATTTTCTGTGGGCCTGGCCCTACAGCGCGAAGGACACGACGAACGGACGCCAACTCGAAACGACGGTGGGCGTGCTGCGCGCGGGCGACGTCGTGTGGGTCGCGAACGCGCACCACACGAAGGTGCGCCGCTTCTCCGACTGGACCTACGATGACAAGAGCGAGGTGCAGTGGCTGCCCGGCTACGACGAGAAGGCCATGAAGCGGCCGCCGCCCAAGGTCGTCACGCTCACGCTCGAGCAGACGCCGCGCGTGCAGGGCACGATCTTCAGCTACGACCACGGCTCGGGCTACGTCGTCGCCATGGTGGGAGGCGACGACTTCGACCACAGCGAGTTCAACCGCGTCTCGCAGGCCTGCCGGCAGCCCGGCTCGGCCTACAAGCCCATCTACTATTCGCTCGCGCTCGATCGCGGGTACGGCTTCGCGTCGCTGCTGAACGACGTGCCGCGCGCCGAGGTCGATCCCATCACGGGCGAGGTGTGGACGCCCACGAACCTCAACAACACGGTCGAGTATCAGGTCACGCTCGAGTACGCGCTCATCTGGTCGAAGAACGTGCCGTCGGTGCAGCTGTTCAAGCTCATGGGCGGCCACGACGTCGAGGCGTGGGCGCGGCGGCTCGGCTTCTCGACGACGATCATCCCCGACCAGGCGCTCGCGCTCGGCGCGTCGTGCACGCGCACCGACGAGCTGACGCGCGCGTTCAGCGCCTTCGCGCGCAACGGCGTGCTCGTCGACCCGGTCTACATTCGGCGCGTGCGTGATCGCGACGGCGCCGTCGTCGAGGATCACACGTCGGTCGGCGATCCGTTCGGCGCGCCGTCGGAGCGCCTCGATCGGTTGATCGCGACGGCCGACGTCAAGTCCGAGCCCGTGATCTCGCCTCACACGGCGTGGCTCACGTCGAACCTGCTTCGTCACGTCGTGACGCACGGCCACGCGGCCGCGCTGCGCATCGCGAGCCTGCCCGCCGCCGGCAAGACCGGCACGTCGAGCGCGACGATGGACACGTGGTTCGTGGGCTACACGTCGCGCTGGATGACGACGACGTGGGTCGGCGACGACCTGCGCGAGCGCTCGCTGGGCCTCAAGGACGCGGCGTTCATGATCACGGTGCCGATGTTCGCGCGCTACATGACCGAGGTGGCGGCCGAACAGCCGCTGCAGGACATCCCGTGGGAGCGGCCGCCCGGCGTCAAGGCGGGCGACACAGGCGGCAAGGTACGCACGACGATGGAAGAGGTCGAAGAGGCGACCGAGGCCGAGAAGCTGCAGGCCGCCAAGCCGGGGACGAAGGTCACCCCCCGAACGCCCGCGCCGCGACCTGCAGCACCCGCACCGCCTCGTCCGTCGAAGACGTGAGGCGCAGGCGAACCGTCGCGCCCTCGCGCGTCGCGGTGATGCGCGCCGCGAGCGACGACAGCCCACCGAGCACGAGATAGGGATTCGTGCGCAGCTTGCGCTGCAGCGTGGGCCAGCTCTCCTCGCAGCGGCGCGCCGCGGCCTCGTCGGCGTAGGCGGCCGTGATCTCGAAGTACGGCACGGGCGCGACGCCCAGCACGACGGTGAGCGCGCGCGGCACCTCGAGCTCGACGCCCAGCAGCTCGGGCGGCGGCGCGCCCGGCGCGCGCTTGAACAAGTCGACGGCCGACGCCATCGCGACGGCGTCGGCGGGTAGCAGGCCTGTCTCGTCGTCGATGCGCCGGAGCAGCGCGGTCCAGCTGGGCGCCGGCGCGCCCGCGTCGACGTCGCCCGCGTCGACACCTCCATCGGCGACAGGCGCGCGGTGCGCGAGCAGCAACGCGCGGTACGCGGGCGGCGTCACGACGACGAGGCCGGGCGCCGGCAGCACGATGATGCGCGCGTCGCGCGTCTCCGTCGCGGGACCGCGCGCGCGGCGCTCGCCCCACGGCCGCCGATCCTGCGTGCGCCACGCCATGACCCGATCGGTGGCGCGCGCGCCGCGATCGATGGCGCTGCGCATGGCGGCGTCGCTCACGTGGTGGCGCGCCGCGAGGAACGTCGCCGTGTAGTCGAGCGGGTTCGGCGTCGCGATGAGCAGCGCCTCGAAGTCGTCGTAGAGCGACAGGCCCGTCCCCTCGAGCAGATCGCGCCGGTCGGGCATGCGCATGAGCAGCGAGTCGACGGGCTCGGCGAACGGCGTGTTCTTGAGGCGATCGACGCGCAAGAGCATCGTGAAGCGCGAGCCCTCGGGACCGAGATCACGCAGATCGGTCGGTCCCGGTCCCGACGTCTCGTCGTCGGTGGCGTCGTCGACGCCCGCGCGCGGCGGCTTCGGCTCGGCGCGCGTCGCCAAAGTTCCTTCCTTCTCGTTGGACGCGGACGCGGGCGCGGGCGCGCGCGCGCGGGCGCGTGCCGGCTGTGCGCCCGACGGCGGCGCGCCGAGCGGGAGATCCTTCAGCTCCTCCATGCGCATGCCCGCGACGTCGATCTCGATCGCCGACGGCGCCGCGCCGCGCAGCCAGCTCCACGCGACGACGCCTCCGACGGCGGCCAGGTGCGCCGCCACCGACAGCGCGACGCCCAGGCTCCACCGCCGCAGCATGCGAAGATCAGCGTAGCAGCAATCGCGGGGACGTCTTCGATTCCGACGCCGCCGGATGCGGTACGCTCAGCGCGTGCCGGTCTGGCCCAAATCTTCGAACCGACCGAACCGCGCTTCGATGATCGCCGCGGCGGGCGCGACGCCCACCGTGAGCACGACGCCGTCACGCGGCTGCTCCTGAACGAGATCGATGAGCGCCGCCGACAAGAACACGCCCGCGATGCGCGCCGCCGCCGCGGAGCTCCCCGTGGCGTCGACGGCGACGAGCCGTCCGCCGGGCCGCAGGCTCGGGACGAGCGCCTGGACCCAGCGCGACGCCTCGTCGGCAGCGAGCCCCGCGACGTTCTCGACGACGAGCGCGCCGAGCGCCGCGCGCCGCAGCGGCACCTCGGCGCCCGCGATGCCGATCGTGAGGGGGCGCGTCGCCTTGTCGGCGCGGCGCCGCGCGCGTACGAGCACGCGTCGATCATCGGGCTCGTCGAGGAACAGCACGGGCGCGCGCGTCGCGAGCGTCTCGGCGAGCCACACGGGCCCGAGCACGACGACGGGACCCGCGCCGTCGAGCCAGCGCGCGATCGCCGCGAGCGACGCCGCGCTGCCGAGCGGACCGGAGAGAAGCGGACCACGCATCCGTTTGACCGCGGGCAAGCTATCACGATCGCGGCGGGTGCGCGCCGCATGACTTTCTGTCTGTGGCTCGAGGGCGCGGACGCCGACGACGCCCGCATCGGCGGCAAGGCGCGGTCGCTGCGGCGGCTCGCCGACGCGGGCGCGCCCGTGCCGCGCGCCTTCGCCGTCACGACGGACCTCTTCCGCGCGCTGCGCGCCGCGGGCCCGCCCTTGCCCGCGACGCTCGCCGACGAGGCCGCCCTGTCACGGGCGCGAGACGCCGCGACGGCGCTCGAGGCCGCGCCGTGGCCCGCCGGATTCCTCGAAGAGCTCGCCGCGGCCGTCGCGGCCCTCGACGCGACAGCGGCCGCGCGCTTCTCCGTGCGCTCATCGGCGACCCTCGAGGATCGCGCCGACGCCGTGGGCGCGGGGATCTTCCTGTCGCGCACCGACGTCGCCACGCCCGACGTCGCCGCGGCCGTGCGCGACGTGCTGGGCGCGGCCCTCGCGCCTGCCGCGCTCGCGTACGCCGCACGCCGGGGCTTGCCGATGGCCGATCTCGAGATGGCCGTGCTCGTCCACCCGTTCACGCGCGGCGACGCCGCGGGCATGGCCGCCTTCGATCCGACGCGCGACACCGCCCCGACGATCGAGCCCGCGCCGTCGCCGGCGGCGTGCGCCGCGATCATCGGCGTGACGCGCGACCTGGCGGCGCGCGACGGCGCGATCGAGATCGAATGGGTCGCGACGGGCGACGACGTGCTCTTCCTGCAGCTGCGGCCCTACCGCGCGCCCACGCCGCGCGCGTGGAGCGGCGCCGCGCGGCTCGCCGACGTCGACTGGCGATGGGACGCCGCCCACAACCCGCTGCCGCTGTCACCGGCGCACGCGGGCCTCGTCGCGCTCGTCGACGCGCGCTGCCGCACGGGCTTTCGCCAGCGCGTCGTCGACGGGTATCTCTTCTCGACGCCCGCGGCGAACCTTTCGCCGCCGCCCGACGACGCCGCCCGCGCGCTGCGCGCGCTCACACGCGACGCCGAGGCGCGCCTCGCGGCCCTCGGTGACGCGCCCGCGCTCGACGACGCGCTCGGCGCCTTCTCCCACATCTATGAGCCCCTCTTCGGCGTCGTTCAGCCCGCGGCGCGCGCCGCGCGGAATGCGCTGCGGGATTTTCTGCACGCCCACGCCCGACGCGAGCCCCTCGCCGAGCTGTTGCGCGACGTGCCGTCGCTCGCGACCGAACGTCACCGCCGCGCCGACGCGATCGCCGCCGCCGAGAATGCTGGCGCGCGCGCCGAGGCCGTCGCCGCCTACGTCGCGCGGTTCGGCGACGAGGCGCCCGCCTGGGACGTCGCCGCGCCGACCTACGCCGAGGACGCAGGGCCGCTCGATCGGGTCGGCGTTCGATCGAACGTTCCGAAGAGTGAGGCGACCGACGTCGCGGCGGTCTTCGCGGCGGCGTTGCCGCCCGCGCTGCGCGCCGAAGGACGGCGTCTCGTCGCCGACGCGCGCGCCGCCGTCGCCGTCGCCGAGGACGACGACGCGCTCTACGCGCGCGCGCAGGCCGTCGTTCGTCACGCGTTGCTGCGCGAAGGCCGGCGTCTCCAGGCCGGCGGCGTCCTCGCGCGCGCCGAAGACGTCTTCTGGCTCTCGCTCGAGGCCGTGCGCGACCGCGCGCCCCTCACAGCCGCCGCCGTCGCGCACGCGATCGCCGACGCGCGCGCCGCGTACGCCGCCGCCCTCGCCGATCCGCCGCCGCTGCCCGACGCGCGCCCCGGCTCGGACGATCGCGCGACGGGCGTGCGCGGCCGCGGCGCCTCGAGCGGCCGCGTGCTCGGGCGCGTGCACCTCCACGACCACGCGACGCCCGTGCCGCCCGACGCCGTCCTCGTCGCGCGCACGCTGCTGCCCACGGAGCTGCCGCTGCTCGCGCCCGCCGCGCTCGTCGTCGAGACAGGCGGGCCGCTCGGGCACGTCGCCGCGCAGGCGCGCGAGCGCAACCTGCCCGCCGTCGTCGACGCCGCGGGCGCGTGCGCGGCGTTCCGGCAGGGCGATCGCGTGCTCGTCGACGGCGACGCCGGCCTCGTGATCCGGGTGGGCGAGTGATCAAGCGGCGATTGACGTTCGCCGCGATCCTGCTCGGCGCCTCGACGGCGAACGCGGCCCCTGATCCGTTCGTCAACCCGGTCACGGCCGACGTCATCGACGTGGCCGCGACGGCCCAGTGGGTCGATGGTCGCGAGACACCGGTCGCCAACTTCCTCAGCGCGCAGCTGAAAGAGCGTCGGCCCAACGAGGTGACGTGGTTCCTCGACTCGCGCGGCGTCCACGGCGGACACTCCGGCGTGACGTTCGGGACATCCATGCAGCCCGGCGCTCG
>DATAZS010000038.1:0-6434 GCA_036271915.1 Polyangia bacterium | reverse complement strand
TTGTAGTCGGTGATGATCCAGTCGCTCGTGCGGACGGCCTTCGAGATGCGGTACTCGTCGAACGTCGCCGCGAGATACCAGTCCTCGGCGCCGTTGCCCTGGTTCGCGACGACCCATTTGCCGTCGTTGCCGATGCGCTGGTAGCCCGCGGCGGCCGTCGTGATGGTCGACGCAGCACCCGCGCTCGTCGCCGACCCCGCAGAGACGCCGTCGAGATAGAGTTGGATCGTTCCGCTACCGCCGCCTAGGCGCGTCAGCGTGAAATAGTGCCAGGCGCTGTCATTGACGGTCGTCCCCGTCGTGATCTCGGCGGGCGTACCGCCCGTGTCGTCGCGCACGATCGCCATGAGGGTGTTCGCGTTCCGCGAGAGGCCGTCGTAGCCGACCATGATGTCGATGTCGGCATTGCCCGTGCCGCTGTCGCGTTGAGACAGGATCGGGCCCACGGTGTCCGACGTCTTGAACCACCCCGAGTAGGTGAACGAGTCGGCCGCCACGTAGTTGTACGCCGTCGAGGTGTAGTCGAAGTAGCCGGTGCCCGTCGTCGAGCTCGTGTTGACGCCGCTGCTGACGAGGCCCGAGGTCGTCGACGTGGGCGCGGGGGTTCCCGCGGACAGCGCGGCCGAGCCCGTCGAAATCGAGTCCGTCTGCGAGGTCACGAGGCTCTGGTTCAGGTGCCAGACGCCCGTGAAGCTGGTGTCCCAGGTTCCGCTCACGTTCTGGGCGGATGGGGCGGTCGCGTTGCCGTATTGAATGTAGATGACGGTGTTCGTCGTGTTGGCGGCGGTGTTGAGCGTCGGGATCTGCACCCACGCGATGATCTGCCCCGTCGAGACGTACTGTTCGACCTCGAACTTGAGCGTGCAGGGCGCGGTACCACCGCAGGTCGTCGTGTCGGCGGCCGTGAACGTGATGTCGACACCGGCCTCCAGCACGTGACCGGTGCCCGTCGCGAGGACGGGGTCGGTCATGTTGATGAGCAACGGGTAGTTCGTGAGCGTCGTCGCGCCCGACGTGCTGCCGATGCGCGTGCGATCGATCGTGAGGGCCTTGCGAAAGTTGTACGTCACGGCGTGCGCCGCGGGCGCCCACGCGAGCCACGCGACGCCCAGCGCGAGCAGGCCGAGCGGCCAGCGCCGCGGGACGCGCGTGCGCCGGCGTCCTCGGCCGGCGGCGACGAGCGCGAGCAAGAGCAGCCCGAGGCCGGCGGTGGTCCCGGACGACGACGCGTCGACGTTGCAGCCACAGCCGTCGCCCGTCGACGGAGCCGGGCGTCCCGCTTCGGCGCTCGCGTCCATCGTCGTCGCGGCGTCGGCGGCGTCGGCGGTCGACGCGTCGGCGACGGACGCGTCGGTCGAAGCATCCGCGGTCCCGACAGATGTATCCGTCGCACCGGTTGCATCCATCGCCGTCCTCGCGTCTGTCGCGACGCCGCCGTCCGCGTCCGCGTGCTCGGCGGCCGCGTCCATCATCGCGCCGCCCGCGTCCGGCGACGGAACGCCGGCGTCGGACAGCGGCAGCGGCGTCCCGAACAGCGTCGGATCGCCGAACAGCAGCCACGTGCGCCGCGTGTCCAGGTCGGTGATCGATTGCTTGGCGTCGTCGGCGCCCTCGCCAAGGGACGTGTGGGTCAGGTGCATGAGAAACTCCCGGTTGAACTCAGGCTGTGGCGTGAAATCTGCGAGCGTCGACGACGCCCAGACGGCGACGGCGCCGCCGCTCGGCGCCTCGAGCAACGACTCCGCGAGGCTCGTCGTGTACAGGTCGTGGAAGAATCCGTTGAGGCAGTTCATGACGACGTAGATCGAGCTCGAGGTGTTGGTGAGCGTCGTCGCCTGATCGCTCGAGAGCAGGTCGTCCCACACCTCGACCGAGCCGTGCCCGAGGTAGTTGACGAGGAACGGGCCGCCGTCGAGCTTCGTGAGCAGCGCGGCGGACGTCGAGGCCGGATCGCTGCGCGGGAAGCGCGTCGTCGGCATGAGGCTCGTGACCTCGGCCTCCGACAGCGCGCTCGCGCCTTCGAAGTCGACGTCGCTGTCGTTCTGATCCGTGACGAAGAGGCCACCGTTCGGCAGCAAGGCCTTCCCGGTGTACGCGAGCGTCTTCTGCACGACGGTCGTCGCCTGGTCGACCGTGCGCACGGGCATGCGGCCGATCGCGATCTCGGGCACGCCGTCGAGATCGGAGTCGACGTACCAGTCGTCGGACGCCGTCTCCATCGTCGCCGTGTCGATGAGCTTCGTGGGCGCGAAGTCGAAGTCGCCCAGGCCGAGGAAGTTGCGCGGGTCGAACGTGGCGTCGCCCACGAGCAGCACGAAGCGCGGCGGCACGCGCCAGTGCGTGCGCGTCCACTGCACGAAGCTGCGAATGGCGAGGATCGTCTTGTCGCCGCCGCCGAACTCGTCGTACACGTCCTGGAAGTCGACGAGCTGCACGCTCCAGCCCTCCTGCGTGCGGCGCGCCACGAGCGGCGCCATCGCGCCCATGAACGACGCGTGCGACAGGATGAGCAGATCGCCGTCGTGAGACGTCGACCACGACGACGGCGCGTCGGCGGCGACGGAGTCCGCGGCGACGACGTGCGCGGGCGTGAACGCGTAGAGCGTGCGCGGGCCCGCGGCGGTCGACGTGTCGACGCGCGCCGTGCCCGCGACGGGCGTCGTCACCGTGAGCTCGAGCGGGTGCGTGGGATCCGTCACGTCGACGACGCGCACGCCCGCCGCCGAGAAGCCCGTGATCGCGACGCGCGTCGACGCGGGCGCCGTGAAGAGCAAGGCGTCGCCGTCGGCGGCGTACGTGTGGCCGTAGTCGAGCTCGAGGCTCTCGAGCGCCGTGTAATCGGTCGCGCCCTCCGAGGTCAGCACGACCTGGTTGTCTCCTTCGACGACGTTCGGTGTCGCGAAAGTGAACGTCGCGTCGGCCGTCGCGCCGAGCGTGCAGGTGCCGAGGACCTGCCCGTTGAACGAAACATCCACGGCGTGTAACGTCGCCGTCACGCCCTGCAGACTGATGTGCAGCATTGCCGAGCCCGCGGCGCTCGCGTCGAGGTGGTGCGCCGCGACGGTCTGGTTCGTCGGCGTCGCCGAGACGGCCGCGCCGAAGAAGTTGGTCTTGTCGCCGTTGAGCACGGCCGACAAGTACGTCTTGCGCGCGACGACCAGCTCGGCGTGAAGGAAGCTCGCGGGAGCCGCGGTGCCCGCGGCCGGCGCCTGCACGGGCACGCGCGCGCCTGCTGCCCCCACGATGAGCCAATAGGTGTGCGCGTCGGTCCACAGCGTGTCGCGTCCCGTGCCGTAGAACTCGATCGCCTCGTCGCCCGAGAAGGTGGCGTCACCGTTGCCGCTGACCTGGATGGCCTGCTCGACGCCGTCGGCGAAGAGCTGCAGCTTCGAGGGATCGACGTTGCTCGGCAACCCGGCCGCGACGAGGGCAGGTTGGCCGACGTGGACCCATCCGTTGCCGCGAACGACGACCTTCACGGCGCCCGCGCTCGCGAGCGCGAGCTGCTGATCTTGCGCGGTCGCTCCCGCGGCGGGACCTGCGGTCAGAAGGGCCAGCGTGGCGAGCGCGGCGCTAGAAAATGGCGCGCGAACAGAAGCTAAATAGGTGCGTGAACGAGGCACCCTGCGATTATCGGTAGCTCACTCCGATTTCTGCACAAGGAAAAACGGATTTGTGGCGCGCGGACAAGTCCGCGTTCCTGTTACGGAACGTTCGCGGTGACCGTGTTTCGGGGCGGTGCCAGCGCCGCGAGGAAGACCTCGAGGTCGCCGAGGCCGAACGGCTTTTCCAGGACGGGGACGGGACCGAGGCCAGCTTCCATCAGCGCGTCCGTGATCTGGCGGCGGTCCGAGCCGCTCATGATCCCGCACGGGGTGGACACGAGGCCCGGCTGCGCCCTGATCCAGCGCACGAGATCCACGCCCGTGTCGCGCGATCCCAGCGAGAAATCGGTGAGCACCATGGCCGTCGGATGATCGATGAGCGTCATCTTGGCGGCGTCGAGCGTCGCGACGGCGACGCATTGGCGACCTTGGCGCTGCAGGATCCGCGTGACGGCGGCGCGCATGAAAGGATTGTCGTCGACGATGAGGACGTCGACCTTGGGACCGGTGTGGAGGTGGAGCGCGACAGACATGGCCCGACGACCATGCACGCCACGTGCCGCTGCCTTTCGTTTACGCGAGTAAGGCCAGGAGATCGTCGCGGGTGAGCGCGGCGGCCAGCGCGGCGTCGCCGAGGGCGGCATCGACGAGGCCGCGCTTCTGCGCCTGCAGCGCGAGGATCTTCTCCTCGACCGTGTCGACGGTCACGAGGCGGTAGATCGTCACCGGCCGCTCCTGTCCGATTCTGTGCGCGCGGTCGGCGGCCTGATCCTCGACGGCCGGATTCCACCACAGGTCGCACAGGAACACGTGGTCGGCGGCCGTGAGGTTGAGCCCGCTGCCGCCCGCCTTGAGCGACACGAGCAGCACGGGCGGCCCGTCGTCGGCCTGGAACACGTCGGTGACGGCGCCGCGGTCGCGCGTCGAGCCGTCGAGGCGCGAGAAGGCGACGCCCGCCTGGCGCAGGTGCGGCTCGACGAGATCGAGGAACGACGTCCACTGCGAGAACACGAGGGCTTTGTGCCCGTCGGCGGCCGCCGTCTCGAGCGCGTTCAATAGAACTTCGATCTTCGACGAGCTGGGGGCCGACTGTCCTGGGACGAGCGCCGCGTGCGAGGCGGCTTGGCGCAGGCGCAAGAGCGCCTCGAGGGCCTTCATGACGCCGCCGCCGGACTCCATGAGGGCGACGACGTCGGCGCGTGAGGCGGCGCGGACGGCGTCGTAGACGGCGCGCTCGCGCTCGTCGAGGGCGACGTGCAGCACGGCCTCCGTGCGCGGCGGCAGCTCGGGCGCGACCTCGCGCTTGAGCCGGCGCAGCACGAACGGACGGATGCGCGTGCGCAGCCGCTCGGCCGCGCCCTTGTCGCCCGCAGCGACGGCGCGCGCCGTGCGCGCCTCGAAGTCGGAGCGTCCGCCGAGCAACCCCGGGTTCACGAAGCGCATGAGGCTCCACAATTCGTCGAGGCGGTTCTCGACGGGCGTGCCGCTCATGGCGACGCGCAGCTCGGCCGTGAGGCCGAAGGCCGCGCGCGCGACCTGGCTCTCGGGGTTCTTGATGGCCTGCGCCTCGTCGAGGAACACGGCGTGCCACGGCCGCGCCGCGAGGCGCGTCGCATCGAGGCGCAGCAGCGCGTAGCTCGTGATCGTGAGATCGGCCGACTCGTCGAGCGCGCGGCCCGGCCCGTGATAGACGCTCACGCGCAGGCCGGGGCGGAAGCGGCGCGCCTCGGCCGCCCAGTTGTGCAGCACGCTCGTCGGGCACACGACGAGCGTGCCCGGACCCACGACGCACAAGGCCTGCAGCGTCTTACCGAGGCCCATGTCGTCGGCGAGGATGCCGCCCAGGCGCGCGTCGCGCAGGAAGGTCAACCACGCGACGCCGCGCGCTTGGTAGGGGCGCAGCGTCGCCGTCAGATCGGCGGGCAGCGTCGGCTCGGGCAGGCGCTCGAAGCTCGCGAAGAGCGGCTCGAGGCGCTCGAGGCCCGCGGGGCGCGGCTCGTCGAGATCGTCGCACAGCGGCCCGAGATCGCGCAGCGCGTGCGTCGCGAGGCGGCCGGCCCCGTCGCGCGCCGCGAGCAGATCGGCGACGCGCTCGCCGTGCTTCGCGAGCCAGGCCTGCGGCAGCGCCGCCCAGCCGCCGCCCAGCAGCGGCACGAGGCCGAGCCCCTCGCGCCACGCGCGCACGACGGCCTCGGCGTCGACCGAGGCGGGCGCGTCGCCGCTCTCGCCGCGCGCGCCTTCGACCTCGAAGCGCAGGTCGAACATCACGTGCGGCGGTCCGCCGTCGGCCGCGGGCGTCGTCGCGAGCTGCAGGCGCGGCTTGAGCCGCTTGGTCTCGCCGACGACCGACGCCGCGTCGCCCGTGAGCCCGCCGCGCCAGCGCCGCAGCTTCTCGGCGAAGCGGGGCGCGTCCATGCCGCCGAAGCTCGTGCGCCGCCCCGGCAGCAGATCCAGATCCTCGCGCAGCTTGAGCACGAGGTTCCGCTCGGCGGCCGTGTCGCGCACGGGCACGGGGCCGCCCGGCTGCACGAGCACGAGGCGCCCCTCGTCGACGCGCGCGAACGGCGGCGTGCCGTAGACGAGCGTCGGCAGCACGGACAGCGCCTCTCCCGCGTGCGTCAGATCGAGCACCATGCGCGGCGCGACGTCGCGCACGAGGCGCGGCAGCCGACGGCTGCGCACGTCGACCTCGATGCGGCGCGCGAGATCGGGCAGCACCGTCGCCGCGAGCGTGCCGAGGTCGCGCGGCGCGAAGGTGCGCACGTGCGGCACGTGCTGCAGCGACGTGCCCGTGAGCTCGAGCTCGCCGAGGCGCTGCAGCGCGAGGCT
>DATAZS010000037.1:0-22568 GCA_036271915.1 Polyangia bacterium | reverse complement strand
CCGACGCGCGCGGCACCGAGGATCAGCTCGAGCGCTTCGTCTACGCGCCCGGCGCCTCGCTCATCGACGTCGACGACGGCGACGACGCGACCCCCGCGGCCGACGATCAGAGCCAGGCGCGCCACGACGAGGAGCAGGGCTACGCGCGGGCCCGCGCCGCGCTCGCGGGCCTCCGCGGGCCCACGCGCCGCGCGAGCTTCGCGACGAACCGCGTCGATCTCGGCGTCGGCGTCGCGCTGTCGGCGATGAACGGACCGCCGTCGATCGGCGACTCGCGCATGGTGATCACGTCGTCGACGCTCACGTTCCGCGCCGAGACCGGCTGGAGCGCGTCCGCCATCGCGGCGATGTGCGATCGCCCGCTCCGTCCCACGAGCGCGACGCCGCGGCCCGTCGCGCGCGGCGTCGTGAGCGCGTACGTGGTCGGCCCGCCGGGCGAGGAGATCTACACCGACGAGCTCGGCCGCGTCCGTGTGCGGTTCCCGTGGGATCGCAGCGCGACGAGCGACGAGCGGCGCACGTGCTGGCTCCGCGTGAACGAGTCGATGAGCGGCGCCGGCTTCGGCGTGATCTCGACGCCGCGCGTGGGCGACGAGGTGCTCGTCGCGTTCTACGAGGGTGATCCCGATCTGCCCGTCGTCGTCGGTCGCCTGCACCACGTCGCCGCGCCGACGCCGAGCCCGCTCCCTGCGTCGGCGTCGCGCATCGCGTGGCGCACGCGGTCGACGCCCTCGTCCGACGGGTACCACGAGCTCGCGTTCGAGGACAAAACCGGCCGCGAGGTGCTCTCGCTCCGCTCCGAGCGCGACCTCGAGAAGGACGTGCGCAACGTCGAGCTCGAGACGATCGGTCAAGACCGCGTCATCGTCGTCGGCCGGCACCACTCGACCACGATCGCGACGCTCGACCACGTCGAGGTCGGCCAAAAGCACGAGGTCACGTTCGCCGCGATGAACGATCTCCACGTCGCCGACATGGGCCAGCCCGAGACCGTTCCCTCGGCGACGCGGCGCGAGATCGTCGGACAGCGCATCACGCTGTCGACCGGCGGCGCGACCATCGTGCTCGACGGGCCCGACATCGTGATCCGCGCCGAGCGCGACATCCACTGGAAGGCCGGAGGCACGCTGTTCATCCACGGCGGCCCGCAGGTGCACATCAACCCTCCGCCCGTCGGCGTCGCCGGCGACCCGAGCGACGCGCCCGAGCCGCCCGATCACGTCGTGTGGTTCAAGCTGACCGACGACGCCGGCGCGCCCCTCGCCGGCGTGCGCTGCTACGTCGCCTCGGGCGACGGCGCGAGCTCCGCGCCGCAGGTGACCGGCGCCGACGGCTCCGTCCGCTTCGCCGTCGACGGGAGCGGCCCGTTCGAGGTGAAGCTCGGCCGCCCGCCCGAAGGAGGCTCGTCGTGACCACGCCGCGCTCGGTCCCCGTCGGCAAGACGCCTGCGCAGCCGACGCGCACCGCGCAGCCCACGCCGCACAAGGTGCCCCTTCAGCTCGACGTCGTCGAGCCGCAGCCGAAGACCGAGCTCAAGATCGACAACGGCACGCGCTCCACCGAGCCGACGATGCCGAAGATCAAGCTCAAGGCCACGGTGACCGTGCAGGGTCAGCCCGTGAGCATCGGCACGATCCGCTGGGAGTTCCACGTCAAGGGCACGTACCGCGTGCGCATCACGCTGAGCACGTACCGAATGCAGCCCTACGACCTGCCGGCAGGCAACGTCGAGACCGCGCCCGGTGAAGAGAAGGAGTTCACGCTCGCGCCCGAGCTCGTCGTCGGCGGCGAGCTCGTGGTCAAGGCGAGCTACACCGGCGGCGCAGAGGTCGGCGGCGCGAGCGTCACGAAGACGGTCGCCGGGTGCAAGGTCACGGGTCAACCGCTCGATCGCGCGGAGTCGACCGCGTACATCGTCTCTCAGGCAGGCTCGCTCGCGTGGCTCTTCCTGCGCATGTTCTACGTCGAGACCGAGATGCACCCGTATCAACAGTTCTTGAACGGGATGCCCTGGTACGGCGACCCCGCGGGCGTCGGCTGCGTGCAGCGCGACCCCGAGCCCGGCGAGTGGACCTTCCCGAAGGACGCGGTCGGCACGCCGAACAAGCTCTTTCCGAAGATCTTCTGGAACTGGAAGCGCAACGTCGAAGAGGGCATCCGCTACTTCAACGAGGTGAAGCTCGGCTACGGCCGCTCCGACGTCGCCTCGCTGCGGAGGGCGCACCCGAAGCTCCCCGACCCGCCCGAGGCGCTCATCGATCGCGCGGGCATCCGCCGGTACAACGGCGGCGTCGAGTACTCGAGCGCCGACGGTCTCCACTACCAAGCTCCCGCGCACGCAGGGAAGGACTACGCCGACAAGGTGGTTCACGCCTCCCCGCCCGAGGCGGCGCCGTACCCCGTCCCCGACGACGCGCTCGTCCGCGTGTGGCCCGTCGATCCGCCGCCCGCGCCGGGCAAGAAGCCCAAGGGCTGAGGCGCTCTACTCGGCCGTCGTGAAGAGCGCGCCCGCGAGCGACGACTCGAGGTTCGACGCGACGGTCGCGTTGTCGACGCCGGCGACCATCTGCGCCGCGCCCGGCTTGCGCAGCTCGGCGACCTTCTTCGTCACCTCGTCGGCGAACGCCTTCGAGATCGTCGTCGGCAGGTACTGGCCCTTCGCGCCGCCCGTCGGCGTCTCCAGCCCCTCGGTCCGGAGCACGCTCGACGCCTTGGGCACCTGGTCAGGGGCCTTGTCGACCTCCTTCACCCATTCGGCGTAGCTCTTCACGTAGCGCGTCGAGACGACGAGATATGGAATCTGCGCCTTGTTCGCGGCGCTGGTCTCGGTCTTCGCGAAGTCGGTGTAGCGCGGGTCGGCCTTGCCGTGGTGGAGCACGGTGCAGCCCGTCGACCACTTCGCGTTCGGCATGTCGACGTAGACCTGATCCCACGACATGTGGATGAGGATCGTCGGGTTCGACGCCTCGTCGCTCAGGAACTTGTAGGCGTCGGTCTTCTTGAGCTGACCCTTCGACGTGTCGATGTTCGCGTCGTCGATCGTGAGGAACGTGCGGTGGTTCGGGTTGATCGTGAACGCGCTCGGCTTGCCCTTGCCTCCAGGCTTCACGGAGTCCGCCGCGTACCGGATGCGCGTCGTGATCATGTGGGACGCCGAGCCCATGTAGATCGAGACGCTGTCGTTCGGCTGATACTTCGGCCAGGGCCGGCAGTGATAGGCCTTCCCCTCGAGCAACAGCGGGATGCCCGCGGCCGTGCTCTCGACGTTGCCGGGGTCGATCGAGCACTCGTACGCCTCGACGCGCTGCACCTGGGTGACGTCCTTCGGAGCGACGGCGAGGAAGATCAGGTCGTCGTACTGCGTCTGGTGGTTCGTCGCGCCCTTGCTCTGCTGCTTCTCGATCACCGCGTCGTTGTGCGTGGCGAAGTCGTCGTCGCGCGTGCGCCGCTGGCCGCCGTTCAGCACGCCCTCGCGCACGCCGAGCAGCGCCACCTGGTTCGCGCCGGTGGGCATCGTCTCGTTGAACGCCTTGTAGACGAGCTCCATCCAGTTGTAAGCGGTCGTCAGGCGCACGACGGCCTTCGGCTGATCGGCCTTGGCGATGTGGACCTGACGCTCGGCCTCGGTCTTCACGTCGAGCGCGATCTTGCTCTCGGGCGCGGGCGCGTGGATGAAGCGGACGCTCCCGTCCTTCGCCGCGTTCGCCGACTCGGGCAGCGCCGCGCCGCTCTTCGCGCCAGGGTCCCAGTCGCCGCGCTCGAGCGACTTGTAGATGGTGATCGGCGACGCGGAGCACAGGCCGGTGATCTTCGTCGTCTCGTCGAACGCGACGAGCCCGTCCTTCGCCGTCGTGCCGGGGTGCGGGCAGTCCGTCTTCACGTGCGCGCCCTTGATCTTGCGATCCGTCGCGTCGCGGAGCTCGATCGTGAGCTCGAGGTCGTGCGGGCGCGCGACCGACCCGCCGTTGCTGCTCCCCACGTCGGTGTTCTGGCTGCCCTGGCCGAGCTGGCCCTGGCTGTCGTGCATCGTCTGGTCGCCGACGCGGTGCGCGGGCTTGCCCTCGATGAACACGCTCGTGCTGCCCTGCGTCGCGCGCCAGTCGCCGGACGCGTCGGTGTGGTCGCCCGTGTCGCCGACGCGGAGCGCCGGCTGGCCGTTGACGAACGTCGCCGCCGCGCCCTGCTGCGCCGGCCCCTGGGCGGCGCCGCCCTCGTGCGTTCCGTACGCCTGATCGCCGAGCCTGCCTTGAGCTGCCATGACCGAGGTAGGATGCGGCGGCCGCACGCGAAATGGAACTCGTCTCGCACGCGTCGCTCCCGGCGACTCTGATCTCGTGGTCGCGCAAGGGCGCGCCGTCGTCGACGCTCGTGTGCAAGATCACGTTCGAGCTGTCGCCGGGCGTCGCGCGCGTCGCGGCCGAGCAGGTCCCGCTGTTCGAGGCGGATCAGCACGACGGCGGCGATCCCGGGCGGAGCCTCGTCGCCGCGAGCGACCTCGCGCCGTTCCGCGCGCGCGCCGAGGTGCTGCTCGTCGGCCACGCGTACGCGCCGGGCGGCGAGCCGGCGCGGTCGGTCGTCGCGCGCCTCGCGGCCGCGGGCGTCGACAAGTCGATCGAGGTGCACTGCGATCGCGTGATCACGGACGCGGGCGCGCTGCTCGACGGGCCGTGGTTCACCGAGATGCCGCTCGTCTACGAGCGCGCAGCTGGCGGCCCGGGGACGGACAACCCCGTCGGCGTCGCGCCCGACGCGCGCGCCGCCGAGGATCTCGGCACGCGGCTGCCGAACCTCGAGGTGCCCGGCGAAGCCCCGCTCACGCGAGAGGCACGGACGATCGCCTGCTTCGGCCCGATCGCGGCGACGTGGCCCGCGCGCGCGGCGAAGGCCGGTCGGCACCTCGCCTCGCTGCTCGACGGCTCGTGGATGACGCGCTCGCTCCCGAAGGAGGTCGACGCCGCCTTCTTCCACGCCGCGCCCGAGGATCAGATCACGCAACGCTTCGCCGAGGGGCTGCGCATCACGCTCGAACACTTGCACCCGACGCACCCGCGGCTCGTGTGCGCCCTGCCCCACGTGCGCCCGCGCGTCTTCACCGAGGCGCACGGCGCGCTCGAGGAGTTCGCGCTCGAGCCCGACACGCTCTTCATCGACACCACGCGCGCCATCGCGACGCTCACCTACCGCGGGCAGGTCTCGCCGCGGCCGGGCGCGCACCGGGCGCACGTGATCCTCGAGGAGACGGCGCGGCCGTACACGCAGGCCGACGTGCGGCGCGTGTGCGGGATCTCGCCGAGCGGCACGTCGACGCCGCCTCCCGCCGCGCCGCCGCGTCCGAGTCGCCCGCCGAGCCCGACCCCGAGCTCCGGCGCGAGCCAGCCACCGCCGCGCCGACGCCCGATCCGGAACACGGTCGAGGACGTCACGTGGGCCGACGACACGAACGGCGGCGACGCGTCGCCCGAGTGGCTGCGCAAGGTCCCCGTCGCGACGACGACGGCGACGATGGCCGCCGCGACGACGGCGACGACCGCGCAGCCGCCGAAGCCCCCCGCGACGGTGTGGTCGACGCCCGCGCACGTGCACTCGGAGGGCTACGCGCCCGACGCTCGCGCCTCGCGGCCAGCGCCCACGGACGACCTGCCGTTCGGCCGCGCGAGCTTCTCGTCGATCGCGGGCGCGAGCGGGCCCCTCGCGATCCCGGTGTCCGCCGATCCGCTCGCGCTCGGGCGCGCTTCGGGAGCCGAGGTGGTCGCGCCGACGGGGGCGTCCGCCGTCGAGCCTCCGCACGGCGCGGCGCTGCTCGCGCTGTCGAACGCGGCCGCGCAGGCGACGCGGCCCGCGCGCGTGGCCGAGCCTGCGGAGGAGCCTCGCCCGGCGTCTGCGTCGTCGCACCACGACGACGACGAGCACGCGGCGGCGGCGCCGATCCTCGACTTGCTGTGGCTCGACGCGGCGTCGATGGATCGCGTGCGCGCGACCACGCGGTGGATCGAGCGCATCGCCGCGTCGCGCCCGCCGACGTACGCGCCCGACGAGCCGGGCGCCGCGCCGCCCGAAGAGGACCCGCCCGAAGTCCGCGATCGCTGCGACGTGCTGGCCGTCTTGTCCGGGTGCGCGCCCACTCCCGCGTCGGGCCTCGGGCGCGCGCTCGCCGACGCGGCGAAGCTCCGCCGCGGCTTCGCGCCGCCGCTCGTCGTCGCCGTGGGCGAGCTCACGCCGTCGTTCGACGAGATCGACACGCTCAAGGCGACCCTCGGCGCGACGTCGCCCTTCGCTGCCGGCGACAAGAAGCTCAAGGAGGCGACCGACCTCGCGACCGAGCTCCTCGCGACCCCGTGGCTCGACGGCGCGACCGACGTCATCGAGAGCCTGATCACGCGTGTGCGCGACGCGTTCCAGCACGGCGCGCGCGGCCTGCCGCCCGGCTTCCTCGACGCGCGCGTCGAGCGGACGCTGCTCCGGCAGCGCAAATACATGAAGGTGCACGTGCTCGGCGGCACCTGGATCCGCGCTCAGCTCGATGCCACCGGCGGCGGCGCCGTGCCCGTGTACCTCGACGAGGCGCTCGCCGAACGGATGCCCCTGTTCCGTCGCTTCGCAGTCAGGCTCATCGCCGAGGTGCACCTCGCGCAGGACCAGTTCGAGGCGCACCCCCACGCCCTGCGCGCCATCGCCGTCGCGAGGGAAGCGCCCGCCGCCGTGAGGTGAACGGTCGGTCATTCGGAGCCGCAGCGCGGCCACCACACTTCAGACATCTATCGCGGGCCGGGCGCACGCCCGGCATCGGCGCGCGCCCGCGCCGGCGCTCGTCCGCCCTTTCGCCCGGGGCCCCGCGCGGCTAAACCTCGCACACCATGGCCGCGACCGAGCCAGCTTCGACGTTCGAGGAGCGCCTCGGGGGCGCGCGCGCCGCGAGCCAGCGCCTGCGCGACGCCATCGGCCACGTCCTCGTCGGCCAGACCGAGGTCGTCGATCAGACGCTCTGGGGAATCCTCGCGGGGGGTCACGTGCTGCTCGAGGGCGCGCCCGGGCTCGGCAAGACGCTGCTCGTCCGCACGCTCGCGAGCTGCCTCGACCTCGTGTTCTCCCGCATCCAGTTCACGCCCGATCTCATGCCGAGCGACGTCACCGGGACCAACGTGCTCGTGACCTCGACCGACGGATCGCGTCATTTCGCCGTGCACAAGGGCCCGATCTTCGGCCAGGTCGTGCTCGCCGACGAGATCAACCGCGCGACGCCGAAGACGCAGAGCGCCCTGCTCGAGGCGATGCAGGAGCACGCGTGCACCATCGCGGGCACGCGCCACGCGCTCCAGGAGCCGTTCTTCGTGCTCGCGACCGAGAACCCGATCGAGATGGAGGGCACGTATCCGCTGCCCGAGGCGCAGCTCGATCGCTTCCTCCTCAAGGTGCTCGTGCCGACGCCGACCGAGGACGAGATGACCGAGATCCTCGTCCGCACGACCGGGCGCGAGCGCGGCGCGCCGCCGAAGGTCGTCACGCAAGGCGAGCTCCTGTCGCTGCGTGAGCTCTGCCGCGACGTCGCCGTGGCCGAGCCGCTCATGCGGTACGCGACGCGGCTCGTCCGCGCGAGCGATCCGACGGCCGCGAACGCGCCCGAGGTCGTCAAGCGCGCGCTCCGCTTCGGCGCCGGCGTGCGCGGCGCGCAGTCGCTCGTGCTCGCGGCGAAGGCGGTCGCGCTGCTCGAGGGGCGCGCGCACGTCGCGTTCGCCGACGTCGCCCGCGTCGCCAAGCCCGTGCTGCGCCACCGCCTCATCCGATCGTTCGAGGGCGAGGCCGACGGGCTCACCACCGATCAGGCGGTCGAGGCCTTGCTCGAGGCCGTCCCCCAGCGCTCGGACGCCGTGCAGCAAGCGTCGACGCGATGACGCGGCGCGATCTCGCGCGGCTCCTCGGCGGCCCGGCGGCCGCGGCCATGGTGTGCCTCGCGAGCGCGGGCGCCCGCGCCGACGCGCCCGTCGCGAAGGCTGCGCCGCCGTCCGCGACCGTCGAGATCGACCCCGCGCTGTCGCTGCCGACGGGCGCGGAGAAGCTCCTCCCGCCCGGCTGGAACGAGGTGCTGATCCGCGTGCAGGATCGGCAGGGTCGCGCGCTCCGCGGCCAGGCACGCGTCACCGTGCACAAGTACGTGCGCGACGCGGTCGAGGTGACCGCCACCGCGCCGTTCGCCGTCCCGCCGCACGGCGCCGTCTCGCTGCTCTTGCCGATCGAGGTGCAGACCGACGCGAGCGTGAACGTCGATGTGCGCGACGACGATGGCCGCCTCCTCGGGGAGGCGACGCTGCAGCCGCTCCGCCTGTCGAACGTCATCGTCGCCGATCTCTCGGACCCGCCGAGCCTCCGCCCGTCGATCGGCGGGGCCGGCGTGTCGACGAACCTGCTGGCGCCGCCGTACCTGCGGCACGGGGCGTCGGGCGGCGTCAGCGTCGCCGTCACCGCGCCGCACGTCGACCCGGTGAGCGGCGATCCGATCCTGCCTGACCGCGCCGCCGCCTACGGGCCGGTCGACGCCGTGATCGCGCGCAGCGATCTGCTCGTGAAGCTCGGCCGCGCCGAGATCGACGCGCTCGCGGCGTACGTGCTGGCGGGCGGCACGCTGGCGATCGCGATCACGCGCCCCGAGGACCTGCAGAGCCCCACGATCCAGGCGTTCGCCGGCGGCGCGATCACGAAGCAGGCCCCCTCGGCCGAGGCGCTGCGCAACCTGATGCCCGGCAGCCCCGGCCCCGGCGACGGCGCGCACGCGACGCCGTGGGCGCTGAACGCGAACGAAGCCACGCAGAAGACGCTGGTCGGCTTCGGCGGCGGCAACCTGCACGGGAGCCCGTACGGGAGCTCGGCGGCCTACGGCCTCGGCGAGGTGCACCTCCTCGCGTTCGACCCGACGTCGCGGCCCGCGAGCGAGGACCAGTGGGCGCTCGGCCGCGTGATCGACGTCGCGCGGCGCGGCTACGACCGGCGCGCCGCGCTCGCGCTTCGCTCCCCGCGCGACGCCAACGGCTTCGACGCGACGCAGGTGCGCAAGCAGCTCGACCCGAACGAGAACTCGGGCTGGTCGATCGCGGTCGCGGCGTTGATCCTCTGCATCTACGCGCTGCTCGCGGGGCCGCTCAACTACTCGCGCGCGGGCAAGTCCGGCAAGCCGCTGCGCGCGCTCGTGCGGCTCCCGCTGTTCGCCCTCGTCGCGTTCGCGGCGGTCGTCGGCGTCGGCGTCGCGAGCAAGGGCGTCCGCGGCCGCGCGCGCCGGCTCACGCTGGTCGAGGCAGGCGCCGGCATGACCGTCGGCACCGCGCGCCGCTTCCGCGGCTTCTTCTCGCCCCGCAGCGATCGCTTCGTCGTGCGCGCGACCGACCGCGCGAGCGTCGTCACCATGAGCAACGACGACGGCGGCGCGCAGCGCGAGCGGCTCGTGGTCGACCGCGAGGGCACGCGCCTCGTCGACGTCGCCGCGCTCCCCTGGCAGACGCTCGTCGTCCGCGAGGAGGGCACGGCCTCGCTCGGCGAGGGCATCTCCATCACGGCCGACGACGCCGAGGTCGACGTCACGAACCGCTCGGGCAGGAACCTTCGAGGCGCGATCCTGCGGCTGCCGAGCGGCAAGTTCATCTACCTCGGCAACGTGGCCGACGGCGCCAAGGCCTCGTCGCGGTCGGCGCCGCACGTCGACGCCACCACCGCCGGCGCCACCTGGGTGCGGAACGTCGAGGGCACGCACGCGACGAAGACGCCGGGCGTCCTCGCGCCGCATCGCCTCGACGCCGACGAGCTCGGCGGCGTGCTCGACGCCGACGCGCCCGGCCTCGCGCACGCGTGGGAGGCGATCGAGGCGACCGGCGGCGGCGACGTCGACTGGTTCCCCGACGGCGCGCCCGTGCTCATCGGCCAGCTCGACGGCGGCGAGGGCAAGCGCACCGACGCGGGTCTGCGCGTCGAGAGCGATCGCCTCCTCGTGCGCGTGCTCGGCTTCGGAGGGCGCAAGTGAACGACGTCGCCGCGCCCCCGCCCGCGATCCGCGTGCGCCACCTGTGGCACCGCTTCGGCCGCTCGGAGGTGCTCCACGACGTGACGTTCGACGTCGGCCAGGGCGAGATCTTCGGCTTCATCGGCCCGAACGGCGCCGGCAAGACGACCACCATCCGCGTCATGGCGACGCTCCTCGAGCCGATCGCCGGCCGCGTCGAGATCGACGGGATCGACGTCACGATCGACCCCGAGTCCGTGCGCCGTCGCATCGGCTACATGGCCGACCACGCGGGCGTCTACGAGCGCATCACCGTGCGCGAGTACCTCGAGTTCTTCGCCGACGCCTTTCAGGTGCCGTCGCTCGGCGTCGTCGACGCGGTGCTCGAGCTGACCGACCTCGACCGCATCCAGGATCGCATCGTCGCCACGATGTCGAAGGGCATGAAGCAGCGCCTGCAGCTCGGGCGCATCCTGCTCCACGACCCGAAGGTGCTCATCCTCGACGAGCCCGCGAGCGACCTCGATCCGCGCGCCCGCATCGAGATCCGCGATCTCTTGCTCGAGCTCCGGAGCCTCGGCAAGACGATCTTCCTCTCGTCGCACATCCTCACCGAGCTCGCCGACGTGTGCACGTCCGTCGGCATCCTCGAGCGCGGGCGGCTCGTCGTCGCGGGGCCGATCCACTCGATCGCCGCGCGGCTCGAGGCGCTGCGCGCGGCCGAGCAGGCCGACGTCGGCGCCGTGCACACGTTCGGCGCGCCGCGCACCTTCGCCGACGCCGCCGCGCCCGACGCCGCGCAGGCCGCGGAGGCGCGCGGGCCCGACGGCTCGTGGGCGGGCGACGGTCCGCGCCCCGCGCCGCCGCAGGCTCGCCCGCCCGGCGCGGCGATGACGACGACGCGACGCCTCAAGGTGCGCACGCTCGGCGACCCCGCGATCGCCGCCGGCCTCGTCGCGGGCGGCCCCGGCATCGCCGGCGTCGAGGTGTCGCACGGCGCGCTCCTCGTCGCGTTCGTCGGCTCCGACATGAAGATCGCCGAGATCGTGCAGCACCTCGTCAACAACGGCGTCGGCGTCGTCGGCGTCGAGCCCGAGCGCAACGAGCTCGAGCGCATCTTCCTCGAAGTGACGAACCGGGAGGGGACATGAGCGCGCAGACGGGCGTCGCACCCGCGAGCGGCCCCACCTCGCGCCGCGCGGTCGACCGCGCGCGCTTCCGCTTCTCGCGTCTGCGCACCGAGCCGAACCCCGTGTGGATCCGCGAGCTCAAGCAGGCGGCGCGCCTCGGCCGCACGCCCATCCTGCTCGCGGGGCTCACCATCCTGTTCACGCTGCTCGTCTCGGCGATCGGCGGCATCGCCTCGACGCAGTACAACCCGGCGACGACGGGCGTCATCCTGTTCCAGGTCTTCTTCTCGTGCGCCTGGTTCGTGGTCACGCTCATCGGCCCCGCCGTCGCCGCGAACACGATCGCGTCGGAGCGCGAGGGCCACACGTGGGAGGCGGTGATCCTCACGGGCCTGCCGCCGGGGCGCGTCGCACGCGGGAAGTTCCTCGCTGCGTTCACGGCGATCGGCGCGTACATCGTCGCCCTCGTGCCGGTCGGCGCGCTGCCGTTCCTGTTCGGCGGCGTCACCGCGACGGAGGTCGTCGTCGCGTTCGCGCTGCTCTTCCTGATCGCATCGCTCAGCGTCGCGTTCGGGCTCGCCGTGAGCTCGAAGGTCGATCGACTGCGCACGGCGATCGTCGTCACGCTGCTGCTCTCGTTCCCGGCCTCGGCGTTCGGTTTCCTCGCCTTCGGCGTCGGGCTCGGCGGCGCCGCCCACAAGCTCTGGTCCGGCGTGCTCGAGTGGGGCCCGATCTGGCTCCCGACCGCCTACGACCGCGCCGATTTCGACGCGCTGTACGTGCTCGTGCTCGTCGTGCTCCCGGTCGTGTGCGTCACGCTCCCCGCGTGGTTCCTCTACGAGGTCACGATCGCGAACCTGACGAGCGTCACCGACGATCGGTCGAGCGGCCTCAAGCGCTGGTTCGTCGTCGCGGCGCCGGTCCTCGCGCTCACGTGCGCCGTCCCCGTCGCGAGCGCGTCGAGCGACGTCACCCTCTGGGCCGCGTCGGCCGGGTCGTTCGTGTTCGTGTTCCTCACGTTCGCCGTGTTCTTGTTCCTCGGCGATCCGATCGGGCCGTCGCGGCGCGTGGTCGCGCACTGGGATCGGACGCGGCGCACGCGGCTGTCGCGCTTCTTCGGCCCGAGCATCACCCACGCTGCGGAGATGCTGTTCGTCGCGACGATCGTCTGCCTCGGGCTCGTCGTCGCGGGCGGCGCCATCGCGGCGCACCGCACGGCGTCCGCGTACTCCGCGCCGGACCTCGGCGAGATCGAGGTCTTCGCGTTCTACTCGGTGTGCTTCCTCATGTTCCTCATCGGGTTCGGCGCGTTCGTGCGCGCGCGCACCGGCGACGCGACCAAGGCGCGCGCGATCGTGGCGCTCGTGCTCTTCTCCGCGGCGGCCGGGCCGTGGATCGTCGCGGCGATCTGCGGGATCGTCGCCGAGCACACGTCACCCTTGCTCCTCAGCGTCGCTGCGCCGTCGCCGCTCTTCGCGTTCCAGATGATGTCGGCGCTGCGCAAGACGGAGGACGCGCCGCTCTTCGCCGGGGGCGCGTGCGCGATCACCTGGGCCGGCCTCGGCGCCCTCTCTTACCTCGCCGCGCGCCGGCACGCGCGCGCGGTCGTCCGCCAGCACGAGTCGATGCTCGCGGAGACCGATCGCATCCTCGCCGCCGAGGACGAGGCGGCCGCCGCCCGCGCGAACGAGGCCGAGGCCGCCCCCGCGCCGGACGACGCGCCGGCCACCGACGACGGCTCGCCCGCAGAGGCGACGTGACGCGCGCGATCGCCGCGGTCGTGATCGGCGCGCTCGTGGCCGCGTCCGCGGCGTGCTCGGCGAAGGCATCCGGCGGCGGGCCGAGCGGCGCCGCGACCGACTTGCCGCCGCCGCTGCTCCCGCTCGCGTCCGCCGCCGCCGCGCCGAGCGAGCGCATCCCGGAGTTCCCGTCGCTCGACCCGAGCCTGTGGGTCAACGGCGCGCCCGTCACGTTCGCGAGCCTGCACAACGACGTCGTGCTCGTCGAGGCGTGGCACCGCTTCTGAGGCATCTGCAAGGCGTCTGCGCCGGCGGTCATCGCGCTGGAAGGACGCTATCGGACCCGCGGTCTGCGGGTCGTTGGAGTCGCGAGGTACGACGGCGAGCCCGACGAGGCCGACGGCGTGGCCGAGGTCATGCTCGAGGAGGGCTACAAGCACCCGAGCTTCCTCGACAAGGGCCACGTGTGGCATCGCGAGGCGAAGATCACGGGCACCTATCCGTACTTCTTCGTCGTCGCGCGCGGCGGCGCGATCGCCCTCCGCCAGAGCGGCAAGCTCGCCGAGGGCAACGCCGCGTTCGAGCGCATCGAGTCGGCGATCAAGCAGGCCCTCGACGCAAAGCCGTGACGGCCTGCGCCGCGGCGGCGCTCAATCTCCCGCTCCGAGGGCGGCAATCTCCTGCCTGATGATGCCGTCGGTCGTGGCGAGCACGACGTAGGTCTCGTCGACATAGTAGAATTCGTAGATGGGCGGAGGCGGCGCGAAGGCCCAGTGGTGTCCGTCGGAGAGGCGGTAGACGTGCACGTTGTTGTCACGGCCGAGCACGGCATAGTAGCCGCTACCGGCGACGCCCTGGTCGACGCTGACCTGCGGACCGCCCGTCCGGAGCTTCCGCGCGACGACGCCGCTCTTGCTCGTCGCGAACGGCGCCACCCAGAGATCGCCCGCCGGGTTGATGCCTTCCCCGTCGGTCGAGACGGGCGCCTGCCACCACACGAGGGTCTGACCGTCGCTCCGCAGCGAGAGCACCGCCTGACCCGCGGGAGGCACGATGAGCGGCTCGGTCGCGTGCGTCGCGTGGTTCCAGATGGCGCCCTGCCAGTGGATCAGATCGGGCGCCTGCACGAAGATGGCGCTCTGGTTCACCGGATACGCCATCGGGATGTTCAGGGTCGGCCCGCTCGCGCCCCCGAGCACGTCGGTCGTGCCGTCGACGCGATCGTAGACCATCGTGACGATGCCGCCCACCTGCTGGAGCGCCATCGCATCGTCGCTCGCCGTGTTCAGTTGCGAGTCGTGCATCTCCGCGATCGGCGCGGCCATGGAGCCGATGTCGGCCAGCGGCGCGTCGACGTAGTACGCGCGGATCGGATGTTCGCCTTCCGCGTTGGCGCCGAACCACACGCGGGACGGCGTGAGGATCGCACCCCGCATCTGGCAATAGTCGCTTCCACCCGACGGCATCGCGTGCGTCGAGACGCGCCACACGTTGGTGGGTTGACCTGACGTGTCGAAGATTGCGACGTAGTCCCCATCGTTCGGATCGAACCCTCGTGAGATATACATGGAGAAGACGTATCCTCCGGGCGCTTTCCGGAGCGAGACAGCACCTTGCCTTGCGTTGAGATGTCCCGTTGAGTCCGTGATGAACTCATCACTCACCTTAGTGCAGCCCCCGGAAGCAGTGCTGCATGGCACCCACGTGAGGGGTGGGACGCCAGAGGTCGTCGCATCGATGGCCATCTCGAGCCGGCAGCCCGCCCACGCCACCTGCCGCCAGCCGGCGTCGTTGTCTCCAGCCAGCGACGAGAAGGTCGAGACGCTGCCGGCGGCTGACGAAGAGGAAGACGACGACGACATCGTGGACGAGACCGCCGAAGCTCCGCCGGAGCCCGAGCTCGACGCAGGGCTGCCCGAACAGGCCGGCGCTCCAAGAGCCAACCATACGGCCGCGCACGCCACGCGAAACGACATCGCCGTCTTCATGGCCAGAACCCGTGCCCACCATGACCGAAGGCGTGTCCGGTATGACACGGAATCGAGGGGAGCCGGAACAGCTTCGAGAACGGGATGACCTCGCTCACGACGGCGGCGTCGCCGGCTGCCGGCTTGAACACGGTCACGTGCTCATCCCACGCCAGCGGCGGCGCGACCATCGCATAGGACTCGACGGTGCTCCCGGCATACGACCAGTCGCCGGACTGCGCGTCCTGAGTGAACGCCGCGATGAGCGAGCGCTGGTGCGGACCCGACGTCGAGGTGCTCGCACCGAACACGAGCCCGGTCGTCGCGGACGTCACGAGCCACGACTCGGAGAAGTCCGACTCCGCCCACGACTCCGGCAGCACGGCGATCGTCTCGAGCACGGCGTCCGCCGGTTGATAGCGACGGAGGCGCACGGTGGTCTTCGTGAAGAAGTGGAACGGCCCCGGGCGCGACGCGACATCGATGAAATATACGGCGTCCTCGCCCATCGCATACGTCGTCCCCAGCACTTTGCCGGGCGGGTCGTCGCTCGAGATCTCCGCATCTGACACTGCAACCGACGACCACGTGCCGTCGTCCACGTGGAGCGTCCAGAGGAGAGCGTTCGGCACGCCCGACGGCGTGCCGTCCGCAGTGCCACCGACCACGAACGCCGAGCGCGCGCCGGCGCTGAGCACCGCGCCCTCGCTGCCGTTGAGCACCGGCGGGTCGCCTTGCTTGATGATGGACGCCCCTTGGACGAAGGAGCCATCGGCTGCGGAGACCTCATACACCGCGTCGAGGACGGCCGACGCGTCGACGTGCACGCCGCGCAGCGCAGCCGGGCCACCCTCCACGAAGTCGAACGCAGCGATGGGTTCGCCAGCCGGGATGTACCGCCCGGGCCCGGTCAAGATCGCGCGGAGCCCGACGGCGTCGTAGTCCGCTGCATCGCCGAAAGGACGAACGCGGTCCCCATAGACGGCATAGAGCTGAGGATCTTCGGCGAACGTGACGAGGCGAGTTGCCCCGCCGGGGACTGGCGAGCCGGTGTCGAACGTCGAGATGGGCGTGTTGTGCGGAATATTCGGCACACTCCCCTGCTGCGATCGGCTAGCGTTCCCGGGTCCGTACGCATTTCCAAAGTTCTGCGCCTGAGCGAGGAACTCTGCCGGCGTGGCGCCGCCGGGAATTGCGTAACCGGTCGTGGCGAGGTGGACGATGTGCGCCCAGAGCATTCCGGACGCGGACGCGTGGGAAGCGTCCCCGTGGAGGTTAGCGGCCGGCAGCCGCTGGAAGTCCCAAAACGTGTGAACCCTCTTCGACTCATCAAAGCTCGCGACAGAGAACTCACTCGTCGTGTCGTCGTTGAACCAGATGTTGTGGAATACGTTCGCCGTGTCGATGGGCAACCACCGACTCCCTGCGATGTTATACGGCGCACCACGTTGAGTGCACAATGCACCGGCATCGTTCGCGCAGACGCGTCGACCGTGAAACCTGTCCGTGGTCACAAGCGCGCCGGTGTTGTCCTTAACGTTGAAGCAGTCGCACCACCTGAGGCCGATCGTCGCGGACGCGCCCGGCGGGTACTGCTCGAGCGCCGTCTCCAGCGCCTGCGAGGGAACCGGGTCGATGAGGATCGCGTTGTCGATCGTATCCGTGCAGACGACGGTCGGGCACGTGAGGCCAGACGGCCCAGGCGGGCGGAGGCCCGGGCCGCCGAACGTGACCGTCGGCACCGGGGTCGAGTCGCACGAATCGGGGATGAACGTCGCCGCGTACTTCAGGAAGTCGTCCGTCTGATCGCGCGGCGCGAAGCGGTGATCGATGAGCGGCGCCACGAAAGCGGCGCCGGGCGGGATCGTCACGGTGCCGGCGAGGATCGGGTAGCCCGGCGAGCCGTCGTACGACGCGCCGTCGTAGCCGGTCGCGAGCTCGATCTCGCCGTTGATGTTCGCGAGGGCGCGGCGAGGGCAGGTGTTGCAAGCCTTGCCGCGGTGGTTCACCGGGTCGAGATCGCCGCCTTGGTCGGTCGTCCGCGCGCGGCCCCGCAGCTGGTCGTCGCGATTGAAGACCGTCTTGCAGTCGTCGCAGACGTCGATCACGTCGTCGTTGTCGGTGTCCGTCTCGTCCGGGAGGCCGCCGTGAGCCGCTTGAATGCGATAGGCCTTGCACTCGCCTGCCCACTCCTTGTTCGCGTCCATCACGGTGAACGGTTGCACGGGGAGGTTCGTCAAGGGGTCGATCGAGTCGTCCGGCGTCGTGGTCACGGCGCGCAAGACCTCGACCGCCTTCACGCTGTCGAGCGGCGTGTAGAAGTTCCGCGCGAAGAGGTCGAGCGACTCGTCGAAGCGGACGCCGTGGGCGACGCCGCAGAGGACGCGCTGCGTGTCGCCCGCCGCGTTTGTCACGTTGGTGAAGAGCGGCCCTCCGGAGTCGCCGGGCTGTGAGCCGGTGTAGCCGACGCACTGCGAGATGTGCTCGAACGCCTCGAATTGATAGTCCGCGCCCATGCAAGCGTCCGTGTCGTCGGCCAGGTCCTTGTCTGCGTTGTAGCAGACGCGCCGCCAATCGTCGGACGTCAACGAACGCCGAATCGAAGACTGGGCGGGGAGGCAGTCCTCGGCCGTGGCGCCGAAGCCGACGATCGTGCCAGTGAAGGCGCCGCCGCTCGCGCCGCAGACCTCCGTGGCGAGGTCACGGCTCGCGTCGAGCGTCAGGTGGGCCGGGGCCGCGATCGAGAACGGCACCCGCCGATCAAGGCGCAGGAGCGCGAAGTCGTACGTCTCGTAGAGCGAATCGCCGCCCACCGGGGATTTGTCGGGCACGACGGCGTCCCCGCTGACGGCGGCGGTGTGCGAGAACACGGCGATCGGCGCGCCCGGATCCGCCCCGAACTCGACGGTGAAATCGCTGGCCGTCAGGTCCAGGTTGTCCGGCGTGATGAAGCCGTGCTTCGGCCCCATGACCCACCAAGGGCTGATGAGAACGCGTTGGTCGTGTCGTCGGTGCCGCCGATAATCGCCTGCGCGGTGCGGCCTACCCGCTCGTCGCTCGTGTAGCCCGGCGCGGCGTCGCCGAGCGTCGTACATGCCGTCGGCGCGACGAGGC
This sequence comes from Polyangia bacterium, assembly GCA_036271915.1. Classification (GTDB taxonomy): domain Bacteria; phylum Myxococcota_A; class Polyangia; order Fen-1088; family Fen-1088; genus DASZFV01. The sequence goes on along the minus strand of DATAZS010000037.1, from coordinate 4,636 downwards.
AGACCAAGAGGCTACCGCCGGAAACAAATCGATTCATCCCCACCTCCCGTAAAACTGCGTTGCGGCCGCGAGGTCCCCACACGACCCGCCCCCCGAGCACAACAGGTCGCGGCCTCGCGTCAAGGGCAACGCGGCGGCCCGAGCGCGATCTGATGGCAGGTCGACCTACAACTCCGCTGTGCGTCTCACATCGGGCGTAGCCGAGCGATCCGACGACGGAGTGCGCTTGCGTGAGGACGCCGACGGCAGGTTGGCGGCGCTCGCGCGTCCAGCTGCGCGGCGGCCTGCGTCGGCGCCGTGGCACCTCGCGGGCACGGACCGGGGCGCGTGCTAGCCTTCGAAGTGCACCGAGACGACGCCGAGCCCGTGCCCGATCCCTACACCGCTGCTCCCACGCCGACGGCGACCGAGCGCCGAGGCGCGCGCCTCGACTCGATCGCCCTGCCCGCGCCCCGCGGGGGATCGCGCCTCGTGTGGATCGTCACGCCGATCGTCGCGCTGCTGTCTGCAGGCGTCGCCGTCGTCGGCATGTTCGCGTTCCATCCGCCGTCGCTGCTGCCGCCGGCCACGACCACGACCGAGGTCGTCGAGCACACGCCCGACGTCGTCACCGCGATCAAGAGCCTCGCGCGGCTCGAGACGACGGCGTTCCACATCGAGCGCGTCGTCGATCTGTCGGACCACGAGACGCGCGCGTGGGGCCTCGTCGAGGCGAAGGACGCGATCCTCCTCGTCGCGGTCGGCGACGTGATCGCGGGCGTCGATCTCTCGAAGGTCACCGCGGCCGACGTCGACGCCGATTTCGCGCAGAAGCGCGTGAGCGTGACGCTGCCGGCGCCCGAGGTCTTCTCCGCGCAGCTCGACGAGCAGGCGACGCACGTGTTCTCGCGCCACACCGACGTCCTCGCCTCGCGCCACGAGGATCTCGAGGGCCGCGCCCGCAAGGAGGCGCAGCGCTCGATGGAGAAGGCCGCGCGCGACGCCGGCGCCCTCGACAAGGCCCGCCAGGGCGCCGAGGCGAGCGTCCGAGCCCTGCTCGAGGCGGCGGGCTTCACCGAGGTCGACGTCCGGTTCGCGGGCGACGCCCGGTAGACAGCTCGCTCCATCCGACTGCGCTACGTCTTGCTGACTCGTTTCTTCTTCCGCGTCGCCGCTCCGCGCTGCGCGATCGCGGAGCGCGCGCCGAGGAACGCGCTCGTCTGCGGGTAGCGTTCAGCGCGCGTCGTCGCGAACGGCGTCGCGAAACTTCGGCGTCAAGCGCTTCGTGCGCGCCATCGCGGCGTTCCACGCGCGGTCCCGCATCTCGTGCACGTAGACCATCCAGGCATCGGCGGCGGCCGCTGCGGCGGACCACGCCTGCGCCTGAAGGAGCGCCGCGCCGAGCTCGGCGGCGTTGGGCGCCCGCGGAAAATCCGCGCCGTACATCGGCGACTTGAGCTCCCGTGCGACGCTCGCGGCGTCCTGCACCTGCTGCCGTGTGGCCTTCAGGCCCTTGAAGCCGCCGGCCTTCGGCATGAAGCCCTTCGGCGGCGACGGCACGGCCGACGCCGCTGGAGCGCCGACCAGCGCCGGGTCCGCCGGCGATGGTTGCACGTCGGCAGCTCGTGTGTGCCCGCTTGCCTTCGTTGTCGAGCCCGCCGTCCTGATCGCTGCGCGAGACGCCATGGCACCGCCCCCCACGACAGGATATCGAAGGCGCCCCCCACGGGCAAGAGCGACTCGTCTGCGCGAACGCACGATGCGCCGCGGGGACCGAGCTCGTCCTCGTCCCTGCGGGTCAGGTCGTCCCGCAGCGGCACCCGATCCTCTCTCCGGGCTACGTCGTGCTCGCAGCGAGCGAGCCGATGGTCGCGCCGAGTCGTGTCGAAGACCATCGAGACGGCCACGTGGGCGCGACGCGCGGTCATTCGATGCCGGCGCGGGAGGAGCTCGTTCGCGCTTGGCCGGTGGCGCAATGGGGCCGCCGCCCGAGAGCGGGCGCCTGCATGGATCAGAGTGCGGCCGTGACACGTCCGGCCGCGTCGCGTCGCGTGCATCCGTGAAAATGCCACGACGAAAAGAAGGCCGTTGCGTGGTCTGTCTCACAATCACTACGGTCCGAATACGACGCTGCTCCGGGAGGCGCGACCAGCGCTCTCGCCGACGGCAATCACCCAACGAGACGCACAGGGGAACAAAACATGGCTAATTCCATCATGTTGCAGGACTGGGTCACGATCTCGAGCCCCGCGGCCGGCGGGACCGTCGTTCAGAACGAGGCCGGCTGGCTCGACGTCTCGGGTTACCAAGACGCATGCTTCTACCTGCAGATCGGCGGCTGCGCCGCGAACGCGACGTTCAACATCCAGACGAGCCCGACGAAGGACGATGTCTTCTTCGCGGCCGCCGGGTCCGGCGCTGTCACCGCCATCGCGCAGTTCGCCCTCACGAGCGCGAGCGTCGGCGTGCAGACGCTGAAGATCTCGCACTGGGCCACGGAGACGAACCAGCCGCTCGCGAAGTACCTGCGCTGGCAGGTCGTGTTCTCCGCGGCGGTCAACACGCTCTCGTTCCGCGTTTGGGTGACGCTGAACCAAGCCGGCTACGCGGGCTGAGAGCGCGGAAGGAGCCAGTCATGGGCGACTCACTGTGCCTCCAGGCCTGGACATCCGTCAGCGGCAACAACTCGACCCTCGTACAGGACGCCTCCGACTGGCTCGACGTGTCCCACGCGCAGGATCTGGCTATCTACGCGGAGATCGGCTGGATCCAGAGCCAAGCGTCGACGACCCTGCTCGACATCCAGGCGAGCCCGACGAAGGACGCGGCGTTCTTCACCTCGTCGCTCACGGCGGCGGGCGTGGCGCCGTACCTCGCGCGGTACTCGTTCGCGCTGACCCCGACGCTCGGCATGCAGACGCTCGCGATCGTCCGCTTCGCGACCGTGACGGCGAGCCCGCCGAGCTGCTACCTGCGCTGGGCCATCACGTTCCCGAACGTCGCGACGGGCACGAACCTCACCTTCAGGATCTGGATCAACGCGAACCGCGGAGGGTACTGACGTGGGTCACGCGCTCTGTCTTCAGAATTGGGTGACGATCGGCGGCAACAGCGCGACGATCGTGCAGGACGAGCCCGAGTGGGCGGATCTCGCCGGCTACCAGGACGTCGCGATCTACCTGGACGTCGGGCTCCTGAACGTCGCCACGGAGCTCGACATCCAGACGAGCCCCATCAAGGACGAGACGATGTTCACGCTCGGCCCGGCGGTGACGAGCTACCGGCTCGCCGCCGGGTCGGGCGTGCAGCCCCTCGTCATCGCCGGCGCTGGGCGCGGGACGACGTTGTCGTTCGCGCGCTTCGTGCGGTGGTCGATCACGCTCGGCGCGATGGACACGTCGTTCACGTTCCGCATCTGGCTCAACCTCAACCAGGCAGGGTGGTGACGCGATGTACACCGTGTGCCTTCAAAACTGGGTGCGCCTGCGCGGCAACGCGACGACCACGCTCGTGCAGTCGCAGGCGGAGTGGGTCGACCTCGCCGCCTTTCAGGGCGTGATGCCCTACATCCAGGTCTCGGGCTTCGGCGGCAGCCCGACGATCTCGATCGAGACGTCGCCGACGCACGACGCGGTGCTATTCTCCACGATGGACGGCGTCGCCGGGCTGCCGCCGCACAGCTCGTACGCGCTCGCCGCCGCGGGACTCCAGACCGTGACGATGTTCTCCTTCGCCGACACCACGCTCGCGACGCCCCCGGCGCGGTGGCTCCGGTGGAAGGTCACCGGCACCGGCAACTGGAGCGTCGTGTTCCGCGTGTGGCTGAACCTGCACCAGGGTCGCGGCGGCGCGGCGCGCGGCTGCATCCCGCCGCTGCCGCCCGCGGCGCACGCTCACCCCCAGGACCAGACGCTTAGGCTTGAGAGCCGATCACGCGCTCGTGCGAAACTCGGGGCCGCCATGGAGTGTGCGCGTCGCCCTGGCGCTCGTGAACACATCGGCCCGCTCGCCGCCCTATTCTCACAATCGCGAGAAGGATGCGATCTGGGCACGTCGTCTCGCTGTATGGGCGCGAGTCTGCCGGCCTCGCGAGGCGCGGAACGGCTGCAAAACAGCCCATCGCGCATGCTCTCCGCTGCGCGGATGGTGCCGAGCGTCACGAACCTCCTTCAAGTGGACGCCAGGGAGATCGACGCGGTGCTCGACCGTATTCGCCGTGCACGTTCGCCTGCCGCGAGTGTGCTGCCGGCGCGCGACTCAGCGCCCTCGTCATCGTCGGAGAAGTTCAGCCATGATTGACTATGACAAGTTCGACAGCGAGTACTCATCCTGGATGTCCACGCTCAAGCCTGTGGGCTGGTCGTATGCAGCCTACGAGCTCGACGAAACGACGAACGCTCTAGCGCTCAAGAAACAGAACTGCGGGGGCATCGCAAGCGTCACTGGTCGGCCGTTCCCTACTACCCAGACGGCCTACACCAATCGATCCATCGCCGAGAGTGACAGCATGTCGAAAGGGAGCGACTCCTTTGCGACGGGCGAAATTGGCGATCATTTCACCCTCCGGAGAGTCGGGCGGGTGTCGGGCACGCGCCCCTCATACCGAAGTTCGTGGGTGCGCGCGAAGACCTCGCGCTCGTGGAACGACCAGTACTCA
>DATAZS010000036.1:0-8176 GCA_036271915.1 Polyangia bacterium | reverse complement strand
GCGCCCGCGGGAGCCGAGGTCATCATCGACGGCAACTCCGTGGGCACGACGCCCTACTCGGGCGCCGACATCGATCCCGCGCTGCCGCACTCGATCACGGTGAAGAAGGACGGCTTCGAGGCCTACGAGCACATGATCAGTGGCTCGGACTGGCCGCGCGCGAAGAACGGCGTGCGCGTGCTCAAGCTCAACGCGAAGCTGCGTTCGACGGGCGGAGGCGACGAGGCCGCGAAGCCCGCCGAGGCCAACACGCCCGCGGAGCCCCCGCCCGGTCTCGGCACGACACCCGCCTCGCCCAAGCGCGAGTGAGCGATTGACGATGCCCGCCCCTCGCCTCGCCTGTGCGCCGCCGCGCGCCGCTGTGCACGTCGCGCTGCTCGCCGCGGCGCTCGCGGGCGGCGCGTGCCGCCCGCGCGGCGCCGCGCCCGCCGCCACGACCGTCGCCGACGCCGGCGCGAGCCCACGCGTGGGCAAGCGCTTCCCGCGCATCGACACGCACACGCACGTCATGCCCGACGGCATCCCGCGCGCCATGAAGCTGATGGACGAGTGGGGCATCGACGGCATGGTCAACCTGTCGGGCATGTACCCCGGCCCGCCGCGCAACATGCTCGAGACGCAGCTGGCGGCCGCCGCCCAGACGCACGGCCGCATGATCGTCTTCGCGAACGCCGACTTCCACCTCGTGCGCGAGCATCCGAAGGACTACGGCAAGGTCCTGGCCGCGCAGCTCGTCGAATCGAAGCGCCTCGGCGCGCGCGGCCTGAAGATCTACAAGGGCCTCGGGCTCGGCTTCCCGGCGGCTGACGGCACGCGCCTGCTGCCGATCGACGACAAGGGCCTCGATCCGCTGTTCGAAGAAGCGGGCGCGCTGGACATGCCCGTCGCGATCCACGTCGGCGATCCGAAGGCGTTCTGGGAGCCGCCCACGCCGCGCAACGAGCGCTGGGACGAGCTGAAGGCGCACCCCGAGTGGTCGTTCTACGGTCCCGAGTACCCGCCGTGGCAGGCGCTGTACGACGCGTTCGAGCGCCGCGTGAAACGCCACCCGAAGACGATCTTCATCGCCGTGCACTTCGGCGACGATCCCGAGGATCCCGACAACGTGTCGCGCATGCTCGACACCTACCCGAACTTCTACATCGACACGGCGGCGCGCGTGCCCGAGATGGGCCGCCACGACGCCGCGAAGATGCGCGCCTTCTTCGAGAAGTACCAGGACCGCATCCTGTTCGGCACCGACACGGGCATCGGCGCGACCGACGACGCGATGATGTTCGGCTCGAACGGAGAGCTGCCGCCGACGCGCGCCGACGAGGAGCGCTTCTTCAAGCAGACCTGGCGCTACTTCGAGACGAACGACAAACAGTTCGAGAGCCCGACGCCCATCCAGGGCCGCTGGAAGATCGACGGCATCGGCCTGCCCGACTCGATCCTGCGCAAGGTGTACTTCGAGAACGCCGTTCGCGTGCTGCACTGGCGCCCGCAAGGCACCTGACGACACCTGACCGAGAACCGGAGGCGACCGCCTAAGGTCGCCGCGCCGGACTGACGATGGTCCGCCGGGGGGGTGGCGCGATCTTCACGAACTGACGCGCCGAGCTTGACTCGCCCGTGCCGATTCTCATAATGGCGCGTCTCGTCCGTCACATTCCGGAGTAGCTCAGGGGCAGAGCAGGCGGCTGTTAACCGCCGGGTCGGGGGTTCGAAACCCTCCTCCGGAGCCAGACATGACTGCTGGACGAACCCGCGCCGGCGCGCTTAACGGCCGGCCCGGGCTCGTCGTCTGGGTGTGGTGCGCTGGTGCCGTCGCGAGGTAGCCCAACCTCAGTCGATCGCATGCGCGAAATCGGCGGTGAGATCCGCGGACACGTGTGGAACGGCTCGCTTGCATGTCAATGCAAAGGCGCGCTGATGGCATCGCCGTGAATCAGGCGCGATGCAGGAGGCTCGCCGGCGAAATCCGCGCAAAGAGAACCTCGCTGCGATTGGGCGGCGTGGCTACCATTCCCAAGTGGCCGTCCTTCGTGCGGCGAGATGAGGACGAATGAGCACGGCCCGCCATGTCCCAGAGACAAACCACCTTTCGGGTGACAACGCCTGGGAGACCCTCCGGACGACAGGCCGTCTGAACCTCATCCGCGATGCCGTCATTCGCCTGCGAGCCGCCGACGGGTTCAGCCACTCGCGCTCGCTGGCCTTCGCCACGTCGCTCGTCATGGTGCAGGGGGTCGTCGTGCTCGTGGGGATCTCCGTCGCCTTTGGGCAGACGGAGCTCAATCGGACGATCTTCGCCGCCATCGAGAGTGCCGTGCCCGGACCGACGAGTGGGCTCCTCATGAACGCGCTGACACAGGCACGGAGAGTCGGCCTCGAGCGCCCGGCCCTTCCCCTGCTCGTCGGTCTCGTGGGAACGCTCGTGACGGCCTCTACGGCGACGGGCCAAATCATTCGCGGGATCAATCGGATCTACGGCATCGAGAACGACGGGCCCTTCATCCAAAAATACGCGCGGGCCTTCCTGCTCGCCGTCGTCGTGCTTCTGGCCATGGTGGGCGCCGGCGTCGCGCTCACCGCGGGAGGCGATCTGTCGGGGACAGCGGGCCGAGGTGGCGTTCACGCGTGGCGATTCGTGCGGTGGCCGCTCGCGCTGGGAATGACGACTGCCGCCGTCGCCGGTCTCCTGCGCTGGGCGCCGCGGCGTCGGCAGCCGCGTTGGTCGTGGCTCATGTTGGGTGGCGTGATCGCGGTCGGCGGGTGGACGCTCATGACAGCCGCGTTCGCCGTCGTGTTCCGCGTGAGCTCGACCTTCGGGCAGGTCTATGGACCGTTGGCTGGGCTCGTGGCCTTGCAACTTTGGACGTTCTTTTCGGCCGTCGCGGTCTTCTTCGGCGTCTCCGTCGCGGCCCAGCTCGAGGCCGTACGTTCGGGCGCCGGCGATCGGCCGCGCGCGTGAAGCCGCGTCACCAGCGCGCGACGACCGCCACGCCCGTCCGATCGCGACCGAGCCACGGCACCAAGGCGACGTCCCGACCGCGCGCGAGGCGACGGTCGAGGAGCCACGAACGTTTCGGCGCCGTGAGCGTCGAGGCGGCGCTCGCCGCCACTCCGATCGCAAACGAGGTCCAGGCCGTCCCCCAGGCGTCGCGTCCAAATCCGAGATACACGAGGCCGAGCGCGTTGACGGCCAGCCCCCCGACGACCTCCGTGGCGAGCGTGCGACGCTCGCGCCGCGCTGCCGCGGCGAGCGTCGACCGCGTCGTCTGGGCCGCCGCGTCGTCGCACGCGCCGTCGGTGTCGACGTGAAGTGGATCGACGATCTTGTCGAGGACCCCGATGCTGGCCTTGGCGGCCGTGACATAGAGCGAGGCGCGACGATCGTCATCGAGCCACGCGGCGGGCGCGAGCGCGGCGGTGCCCGCGCTCCCCACGGCCGCGATGACATACGTCAACGTCCAGGCCTCGTTCCAGGTCGCGGCCCTGCTGGCATCGGCGCAGACCGCGAGCGCGATCTCGCGGCGCTCGCTTTCGCTGGCAGCTGTCTCTGCTCGCGCGGTCCTCGTCGCCAAAAACGGGACGGCGAAGGAGAAGAGCAGCCACGCACGCGCTGGCCGGGCCGATCTCACCGCTGTTGTCCGCCCGACGGCTGCACGCGTCCGACAACGTTAGATCCCGCGCGAAGAAAAGCCAGACCCACGGCGAAGAGCAATCCATGCCCGTGAGGGCACGGGCCTTGCTGAGCGATTGACGCAAGCGAGGCTCATGCCGAGCATCACTGCGAGGACCCGTCAGAGCATGAAATCCAACGTTTGGACCGTGATGGCGCTGGCGGCGCTGACGCTCGTCGGCGGCGAGAGAGCCGCCCATGGATACACGATCGCCAGCATCGTCACCGCTGGGTGCCACGAAAAGATCACGACGGAGGCCTTGCGCGCCGTCCGCTTGCAGTCGGGTACGGCGCCCCCGCTGCCCGCCAACAGCAACGACCGCGCCCTCATCGACGATTTGGAATTCGCGCCCGACAGCGACATGAAAGATCTGGGCGGCGCCTCCCTGCTCGTGGGCGTCCGGGACAATGACCTCCAGGGGCGAGATTCCAATGACCTCAGCCAGCTGCCGCTCATCCACGGGGATCCGAGCCTGCAAAAAGAGCACTGCCTGCGCTCCGCGCACAGCGAAGAGCCCGACGGGTCGCGGCTCGCACTGGCAGACTGTCACGCGTTCATCTTGGAGCGCGTCGGACAGGCCCTCGCAGGGCTCGACGCCGCGGGCAAGCCCGATCCCACCGTCCGCACGACGCTGCCGCTCTACCTGTCGCTGCGCCACGGCGTCAACGCGTCGCTGCCGACCTATTACGTCCGCATCGGCCAGGCGCTCCACGCCGTCGAGGACAGCTTCACGCACGTCTATCGGACCGCGGACGAAATGAAGATCACCACCGTGCTGGACTGGGTCGACGCCAGCAACGGCGATCTCGTCGAGCAGCGCGACGGACCGCCGCATTCGACCGAGCTCGACCGCTGCGACGATCCCGACGCGATTCGCCAGCGACGCCGCGAGCTCGCCACGGAGGCGGCGACGGCCATCCTGACCGCGACGCTCGACCCCACGCAGACGACGGCGCAGAAGATGGCGGCGACGAGCGCCATCCTGGACACATACGTTGGCTATACGCCAGGGTGCACCTTCGACAACGGATGGTGCCACGCCCCCGAGCACGCCTACGGCGACGTCGCCGTCTTTCGTGGGTGTAGCGTCGGGGGCGCGGCGCGTCCACGCTGGGCGGCGCTCCTGTTCGCGGCAGCTTTGATCTTCGCTCGGAGCCGGCGGCGCGCCGCGGTTCGCGCCGGAATGCTCCTTCTCATCTTGTGCACGGCCTCGAGCTTCGCGCGCGCCGCTTCAGACGGCGCGCGCGAGGACGCCGCGCGCGCGGCCTCGCCACCGCCCACGACGCCGGTCGCGGAGCCCGGGCCGCCGAATCCGTCCCAGCTCGCGTTTGGCGCCTACCTCGGCGGCTCGGGATCGATCAACTACGGAGCCGCGGCGGCGACGCTGGGGGCGCGACTGCGTCTCAGCCGACACTGGACGGTCGGCCTCGACGCGGAGTGGAACCCTTGGTTCGCGATCAACGGCACGACGGCGGCGCGCGCGGGAGCGTTCAACGCTTACGGCACTGGCGTCTTTCGCCTGCCGCTGGCCTACGAGAAGTTCAACCTTCGGATCACGGGCAACCTCGGCATGTCTCGCATGCTCATCGCGCTCTACGGCGTGCCCAAGGGCAGCACGGGGATCTACGCGGGGCTGAGTCCCCTGGGCCTCGAGTGGAAGGCCTCGAGAATTTTCTACGTCATCGTCAATCCGCTCAACCTGGCCCTCCCCGTCCCGCAGCTCAGCAACCTTCCGTTCTCGTACCTCCAGTACCGCGCCACGATCGGGATCGAGATCTACGCGGGCTGAGCGACCGGCTCGGGCGCCATGGCGGCGACGCGGGACTCGGCCCGTGGGCGCGCACGAACGGGCGTCGCGCGCGGACGAGCGGCCGCGCGCGCGGCGGGCACGCACATCGTGACCGCGCTGGCCTTCACGCGAACCTTGAGCTTCTTCGTCGGAGGCCGCGCGCCGCCGTCGAGCTCGTACGGCAATTTACGGGCGAGCGCGACGACGATCTTCTTCCCGCGCGTCATTTGCACGAACGGAGAGCGCCCCGGATGACCGTCCGCGACGCGCGCGAACACGCGCATCCACTGGATCGCGTTGTCCGCCGTCACGACGCCGATCTCGAGGAGGCCGTCCGCGGGCGACGCCTTCGGAAACACCGCGAGCCCGCCCGTCACCGTTCCGACGTTGCCGATCAAGACGGCGGTCGCGTTGCCCTTGAACCAGACCTCACCGTCGACCGCGACCGTCATCTTCGTGCTTCGCGCGCCCATCGCCTTGATGCCGCTTCGAAAGTACGCCAGCGCCCCCAACCGCTCTTTGGCGGTGCTCCCGACGTCGCGCATCGTGAGGGCGTCGAACCCCGTCCCCGCCATGACGGCGAACCGTTCGCCGTTCATGACGCCGACGTCGAGCTGCTTTCGTTTGCCGCGCAGGCCGATCCGAACGGCCGCCTCGAGATCCTTCGGAATTCCTAGGTTCGTCGCGAACAGGTTGGCCGTACCGGCTGGCAGGATCGCCAGCTCGACGCCTTTGGTCCCCGCGAGCGCGTCGATGCAGCGCTGAACCATGCCGTCGCCGCCCCAAACGAAGACGAGCCGGGCTCCCTTCTTGACGGCGCGTCTCACGGCTTTCGGCGCCTTGCGGCTCGAGGAGACCTCGTACCAGAGCGGCGCCGCGTGACCCTGCGCCGCGAGAACACGTCGCAGCTCGTTCAAGCCGCCATCCAACTTCTTTTCGCTGTGCGCGATCACCGCGATCGGAGCGTCTTTGGACATGGACGACAATCTAAGATCGGCGTGAGCGGCTGGCGGCAGTTTTGCTGTGGGCGTTCACCGGATGAAGATTTTGCCGAGACGGTGGAGCGCTCGTCACGAATTGGTGACCAACGGCATGACGTGGAGGTACCGAGCGGTGACCTCGCTGCGCTCGGTCGTCGTCGTCTGCGCGACCTTAGCGGCCTGGCAAGCAGGTGCAGACGAGGCGTGGGCCGACACGCCGCGCGCAGACGAAACGGTCCGCGTCCTGACGTCGCCCCAGTCGGGACCCAACGGCGCTCCTGCGATCGCGGCCCCCGCGCCCGATGCGCCGCCCCAAGAGGTTCAAAAAGCGAAGCGCGAGGCCAAGGCCGCGGCGCTCACGCCGATCGTTCCCAGCCCGACGAATCCCCTCAAGCCGGCGTTTCAGCTCTACGCGGAGATCGACTTGCCGCTCCTCGGCATCGGCGCCGTCGTCGCGGGCGCGCGGTTCGTCCGCACGCAGCCAGCGTTCTGTGCCCCGCTCTGCCGCAGCAGCGATCTCAACGTCATCGATCGAACGACCGCGGGATATTGGAGCCCCGCCTGGCAGTCCGCGTCGAACTACGGCCTCGTCGCCCTCGGCGGCGGCGCGTTGACGTTGCTCTTCGTCGACGAGGGCTTTCTCCCTGGCCTCAACGACGCCGCCGTCGTGGCCGAGTCGGCCCTCGCCGGGATCGCCGCCGCGACCATGATGACGCTGGCGGCGGGTCGACCGCGGCCATTTCTCTACGGAACGAAGGCGCCGCTGTCGGAGCGCAACAGCGCCGACGCGGATCTCTCATTCTTGAGCAGCCACGCCGCGGTCAGCTTCGCGATCATGGCGTCGACGCTCGTGGCGATGCGTCGGCTTCACCCTCACTCGAACGCCCCGTGGCTCGTGCTCGGCGTGGGCGGCGCCCTCGCGTCGTTCATATCGGTCGCGCGCGTCCTCGGCGGCATGCACTTCATCACGGACACGATCGGCGGCGCCGTCGTCGGCACGTCGCTCGGGGTGCTCGTTTCGTCGATGCACCGTTCGCCTGTCGCCATCATCCCGGTCGCGGGCGACGGTGGACAACGAGGAATCGCCCTTTGTGCCCGCTTTTGAACGACGCGCCATGAACACGAAGCGAACGAAAAAGAGCCAGCCCGCCGCCAAGCGCGGGCTTCGCATCTTATGTGGGCTCGTCGCATTCGTGGCCGCGCTCGGGCTCGCTCCCCCGGAGGCGCGCGCCGCGGACGACGGCCCCGCTTACCAGCTGTCGGTAGACCTCGACGTCCCGGCGCTCTTGCTCGGAGGCGCCCTCGCGTCCAGCTACTTCCTCATGGGCGAGACGGCGCCCCCAGCCTGCGCGCCGCGCTGTGCTCCGTCGACGGTCAACACCTTCGACCGACCCTTCGCGGGGCTGTACAGCCGGCGGTGGCAGACGGTCGGTGACGTCGCGACGGCCTCGACGCTCTTGCTGGTTCCGCTGCCCTTGATCTTCGACGAGGGAGCGCGCTCGGGACTGCAAGACATCCTCGTCATCGGCGAAGCGGTCCTGCTGACGTCCGGCCTCGAGGCGATCGTCAACTACGCGGTCAAGCGCCCACGCCCTCGGCTGTACGGCGACGAAGCACCGCTCGATGAGCGCGACGACGGAAACGCGGGCCGCTCTTTTTTCAGCGGACACGTCGGCAACTGCGTCGCCGCGACCGCCGCGACCTTCATCACGCTGCGCCATCTGCAACACACCAAGCTC
>DATAZS010000035.1:0-6181 GCA_036271915.1 Polyangia bacterium | reverse complement strand
TATGCGCTCGCCTGCGTCGCGGCCGCGCTCGCGCTCGCGCACGCCTTCGGCGCGCCGCTCGCGTTCCTCGCCGTGGGCGGCGTCCACCTCGTGGGCGCGGGCATCGCGCTCGGCGTGATGGCGCGCCGAGCGACGGCCGGTCCGCTCGACGAGTCGCTCTCGCAGCTCGATCGCACGGTCGCGTCGTTGTCGTCGGGCTCGTCAGGCGCGCGCGACGTCAAACGCGTCGTCGAAGCGCACGCATCCGAAAGGAACGGACCCAATGGCGTTGCTTGAAGGGACCGTCGACGGCGCGCCGCGACTCGACGATCCGGCCGCCCGCGAAGTGGCCGAGATCGAGGCCGAGCTCGCGCGCGCCCGCGCGCGCGTCGCGGCTTCGATGCGAACGCTCGGCGAGGAGGTCGCGCGCCGAGGAGATTGGCGCGCCTGGGTGCGCGCGCGCCCGGAGCTCACGCTCGCGGCGGCGCTCACGCTGGGATTTCTTTGGGGCCATCGCGGCGGCCGGCGCCCGGAACACAAGTAGAGGAGACGATCATGGCGAACATGGAGGTCGAACGAGAGGAGCCGGACGCGGCGACGTCATCGGCAGACGTGGAAGCGGGCGTGAAGGAGACGATCGACGAGGCGACCCTCGACGTGCGCGCGTTCGTCGAGGCGCACCCGATCGGCGCGGTCGCGACGGCGCTCGGCGTGGGCTATGTGCTCGGGGGCGGCCTGTTCACGCGCCTCACCTCGAAGCTCGTCGGCCTCGGGGTTCGGTTCGCCGTGCTGCCGGTGCTCGAGCGCGAGCTGGCGGGCCTCGCCGGCAACCTGGGCAAGGCCGACACGACCGTCGGCGATGACTTACCCGAGGCATCGACCGCCCACTGACCCCCTGCGAGTGGCTGAGATGTGCCCGTCCGACGACGACCGACCTGCTGCCGTGCCCATGGAGGCCGCGGGGCGAGATCACACGTCGAGGGTCCCCGCGGCGTCGGACGCGAGCCGGCGCGAGATCGCGGAGCTACGGCAGCGCGCGCGCGCCCTCGAGACCGAGATCGCGCAGCGCAAGGAGCTCGAGCGCGCGCTGCGCGAGGCGCTCGTGCGCGAAAAGGAGGCACGCGCCGAGGCGGAGCGCAGCGTCCGCTACAACGAGATGTTCGCGGGCATGCTGGGACACGACCTGCGCAATCCGTTGTCGGCCATCACGACGGGCGCCAACTACATCGCGCGCCTCGACCCGAGCCAGAAATCGACCAAGGCGGCCACCCGCATCCTCTCGAGCGCCGAGCGCATGGCGCGCATGATCGACCAGCTGCTCGACTTCACGCGCATCCGCGTGGGCGGCGGCCTCGCGCTCGCACCGTCGCGCCTCGACCTCGACGAGCTGCTCTACAAGATCAAGGACGAGCTCGAGGCCTCCAACCCCGAGCGCTCAATCATGATCGAGGTCGTGGGCAGCGCCGTGGGTGAATGGGATCGCGACCGCTTGCTGCAAGTCTTCTCGAACCTCGTGGGTAACGCGCTCCACCACGGCAGCGAGGGCGTGCCCGTCGTCATTCGCTGCGACGGCGTCGCGCCGGACCGCGTGGAGGTCTCGATCCACAACGGCGGCGTCGTCCCCGCCGAGGTGCTTCCCGTGATCTTCGAGCCGTTTCGCGGCAACACGCGCTATCAGCGCACGCGCGGCCTCGGCTTGGGGCTCTTCATCACGCAACAAATCGTCGTCGCGCACGGCGGGACGATCGACGTCGCCTCCACGCGCGAGCGCGGCACGACGTTCCACCTCGTGCTGCCGCGCGGGGCGCGTCCCATGCCGCCGGCGATCCATTGAGGCCCGCATGAGCCCGGCGTCGAACACGATCGTCGTCGTCGACGACGAGGAGACGATCTGCGAGACGCTCAAGGACGTGCTCGAAGAGGAGGGGTACGCGGTCGAGATCGCGAGCGACGGCGTCGACGCGCTCGCGCTGCTGCGGCGCCTCACCGTCGCGCCGCGCATGGTGATCCTCGATCTGCTCATGCCGCGCATGGATGGCAACACGGTCTTCTCGACGATGAAAGACGACCCCGCCCTCGCCGACATCCCCGTCGTCATCTCGACGTCCGATCCGTCGCGCGCGCCGAGCGGCGTCCTCATCATGAAGAAGCCCGTCGACCTCGACGTGCTCCTCGACACGATCCGCAAGCACGGTTGACGACGTTCCGTCCCGGTAACCTCGGGCCCACGCGGTGACGCCACCGCGCCTCGGACGCCCCGCGAAGTCGAGCGATCTTCCACGTCGCGCGCTGGCACGCGAGTTGAAGAGGAGTGCGCCGCACTCTCAGCACCTCAAACAAGGAGATCGCCATGTCGGCCGCCAATTCGACCATTTCCAGCATCGCCAACGAGCTCGACAAGATGCCCGAGCGCGTCGAGGACGCCCGCAAGGCCCTCGACGGTTTCCGCAGCGATGCCCTGCGCATGGTCAAGAAGTACCCGGGACGCTCGCTCTTGGGCGCGTTCGCCGTCGGCTTCGTCATCGCCAAGATCGCCAAGTACGTCTAGCCGAGGACGGACGTCTCTGGGCGCTGCGACGCGCGCGTCTAGACACGTTTGCCGCGCTGGGCTACGGTCCGTGGCACCTGGCCGTGGGGAGCTGGGTGCCACCCACTCATGTCCGTTCGCCCCTCATTGCTCGTGCTCGCCGCCCTCGGGGGCGCTGTCATTCTGGCGAGTCCGGCGCAAGCCCGTTGGTTTCCCGCGCGCGATCTGGATGACCCGGGGGATCTGGTCGCGAGTGAATTCTCGCGCGCCAACCTGCTGAACAATGCCGTCCAGCTCGGCGCCGGCGTGCCCGTTTATGGCGCCTACGAGACCCCGCAACCGCTTCTACTGCCGATCCCGCCCGGCGTGACCGCAACGACGCCCGACGATCGCGCGCGCGGGACGTTCGCGGCGCGGGGACGCGTCGGCGACGCGGGCGCCGCGCTCGGCGGCTCGGTCGTGGGTCACTTCACGGAGCACAGCACGGTCATCGCCGGCGATCTGCAGGCCAGCTTCGCGTCGATCCGGCCGCGCGACCTCGAGGTCGTCACGACGCGCGACTGGACGTTCAATCTGCAGCTGCGCGCCGCGCACAGCTCCGTGTCTTCGCTCCTGCCGACCTCGAGCTGGTTCGTGGGGGCCGGCCTCCCGTTCGTCTCGAGCTCGGGTGAGAACTGGTCATTCCGCGCGTTCCACGATCTCGTGCGCTGGGTCCACGAGCCAGACGGCGACCACTGGCGGTGGAACCTCCTCGGCGGAATGATGTTCTCGTCGGGCGACCTTACGAGCTTCTCGTTCGACAGCGGCGCCGTCGAGGAGCGCGGCGCCTGGCACGTCCCGCTGCAAGCGACCGCGTGGCTCAACCTGCCGCACGTCGCGCTGGGCGTGGGTGGTGGCCTCGCGGAGGCGACGCAGTGGCGCACGCGCTCGCTCGGCCTCGCCGCCGTCGTGAGCCTGCCATGAGCGTGCAGGTGAAGATGAAGGGGCTCCGCTTCGCGCCCGCGCTCGCGCTGCTGCTCGGCTGCACGCACTCCTATCAGGACTACTTCACGGCCAACCACCCCGAGCGAAAGCCCGAAGACGGCTGCCCCGGAGGCAGCGCCGTCCCCGACCGCACGATCCAGCCCTGGAAACAGTCGAGCCAGTACGCGTGCTTCATCCACGCGGCGCGACCCGAAGAGCATCACGATCCGAAAGCGTCGAAGTCGCCCGGCGACGTGAGCACGGCCAACGAGAACGCCAAGACGCTCGACGTCGTCTACGGCGACGAGGCGAAGATCATCACGTCGGTGAAGTCGAACGACTACAGCCGCTACGTCGGGCTCGCGCTGTCGGGCGGCGGCGTCCGCAGCGCCTCGTTCGGCACGGGCGTCATGCGCGCGCTGCACGACCTCGGCATCCTCGAGAAGACGGGCTACCTCTCGACGGTCTCGGGTGGCGGCTTCGCCGCGGCCTGGATGATGTCGTTCCACGACGTCGGCAACGAGGCCTTCGCGCCCTGCGATCCCGCGTCCCCCGTCGACATGCACCCCGAGTACGTCGAAGAAGGCGGGCGACGGCGTCCGAAGTACGCGCTGCGCCCGCCGCTCGACACGCTCTTTCGGCCAGGGTCGAACTATCGCTATCACCTGACGCAGCACGGCGAGTACCTCGGGTACCAGCACGGGCACAACTCCGAGAGCCAGCTCCTGCTCACGATCGGCAAGAGCCTGTTCGCCTTCCCGTTCAACCTCGTCTTCAACGATCTGCTGGGCTACGACGTCAACACGGGGCCGTTCCGGCGGCTCTACCGCGACGGCATCGACGGCGCGTTTCTCTTCAACTACACGAGCCCCGGCCGCGACGACACCGTGCCGCTGCGCGCGCTGCCCATGAGCTGCTTCGGCCCCAGCGACGAGCGGCCCTTCTGGATCGTCAACATGACGCTGTCACTGATCGACGATCACGGCGCGCACCACGGCCGCGTGGGCGACGCGTTCGAGCTCACGCCGCTGTGGGGCGGCAGCACCTCGGTGGGCTACGTCGCGACGCCGCACCGCTTCGCCGAGGATCCGTACCGCGAAGTGACGATGGCCGAGCCCCGCCGCACCGAGTTCCTGCCCTGGTCGCCCACGGCGCCGCGCCCGCCCGCGCGCATGCGCGGCGTCGACGTCTACGGCCTCGACCGCGACAACTTCTGGATGTCGCCGTCGTACGCCGTCGCGATCTCGGGCGCGGCGCTCGACGGGCACAGCCTCGCGAACGGCACGCTGGCCGACGCGCTGCTGGACTTCTACGGCGCGGGCGTCGGCTACTTCGTCAACGGGTGGTCGCCGCGCTGGTCGCCCGAGTCGCGCCTCACGCTCGAAGGCGTCGGCGAGCGCGGGCTCTTCTATCTGCCGCTGCCGCTCGTCTACCCGCTCGTGGCCTCGCACACGCGCAGCAGCGACGGCGCGCGCTACCTGCTGCTCGACGGCGGCGTGTTCGACAACACGGGCCTGTACGCGCTCGTGCGGCGCGGCGTCCGCTTCATCGTCGTCTCCGACGGCACGGCCGATCCCGTGAACGCCGTGTGCAAGCGCTCGTACGATGCCGGTCACCCGTGGCGCATCGACACGGCGGCGCTGGGCCAGTCGTTCCAAGACCTGCGCAACACGGAGATCCTGCTGCGCACGGACCTCGGCGTGTCGATCAAGTGGCAGTGGGACGATCTGTGCCCGACGTTCAAGTCGGGCCAGCTGCTCGAGCACCCGCACGCGTACGTCATGCGCGGGACGATCGAGGGGCTGCCCGTCGACACCTCGGGCCGCCGCGACACGGTCCACATCGTGTACGTCAAGGCGGCCTACGTGGCCGAGGGACAGGCGCTCAAGCAGAACGGGTTCATCGACGCCACGAAGGCCGCCGACCCGGACTTCGCGAACGATCCGACGACGAACCAGTTCTTCAGCGAGGATCGCGTCGCCTCGTACGACGAGCTCGGCTACCAGCAGATCGGCCCGCGCACCGAGGGTCTGTGCCGGCTCGCGTCGTCGTGGCGCGCGTTCTGCCGAGAGAACAACGACGGTGACGTCGACGACGTGAACACGGCGGCGGGCAAGTGCGGCAAGCTCGAGTTCGTCGACGTTGCGCGGTGCGAGCACGACGCGCCGCCCGCCCCCGTCGCGCCCAAGGCGAAATGATCGCGCTGCTCGTCGCGCTCGCGGCGCTCGCACCGTCGGACGGTCCGCCCGCGCCCGTTCCGATCGACGCGCAGGAGGCGCTGCGCCTGTTGCTGCAGGTCGCGCCGTGCGATCCCGACGACGTATGCCTGCCCGAGGAGCTCGCGTCGCTCGAGCGCGGCGTCGCGGCGTGCAGCGCCGAGGTGGAGACGATCCCGGCGCTCGCGCGCAGCAGCGCGCTCTGCGCCGACGCCGTCGGCAAGGCGCGCGCCGTGCGAGCGCGCGTGCGCCTGATGCGCCTGCGGCAGGACGTGACGCCGGCGATGTCGCGCGCGCTCGAGCTCGTCGAAGCGACGGCCGAGGCCGACGAGCGCTACGTCACGCTCGAGCAGCGCGCGCGCCAGGCGCAGGTGCCCACGATCTCGCTCGGCGACACGCCGTGGACCCTCACGATGCAGCTCTTCTCGACGGCGCTGAAGATCGATCCTCACCCCGTCGCAGGCCGCGGGAAGCTCTCGCTGTTCTCGGGCGCGGG
>DATAZS010000034.1:0-3866 GCA_036271915.1 Polyangia bacterium | reverse complement strand
GCGGCGATCGTCGTCGGCGCCCTCGCGGGCTGCGCGGGACGGCTGCCCGAGCCCAGCGCCGCCGATGCCGCGCGCGCCGCGCAGCAGTGGCCGGGCACGACGGTGAGCGATCTTCACCGCGGGCGTGAGCGTTACGTGCAGAGCTGCTCGTCGTGCCACGGCCTCATCGATCCGCACCAGTTCGAGGCGGGCCGCTGGCCCGGGTTCGTGAAGGAGATGTCGGGTCGGATGCAGCTCACGCCGAACGACATGAACGATCTCACGCGCTATCTGGTCGTTGCTTCGGGGTCGACGCCCACGCACTGACGTCGCGCCTCGGCGCGACAGGCGGCGCCACAGTGTCAGGAAACACGCAGGAGAGTATATTGAGAATAATATTCAATTGCATTAAGGCCGGGGTTGTCGCCAGCGCGCTCGTGGCGTTCGCGGGGTGCGGGCAGGACGCGGCGCCCGGGCCGAAGTTCATCGCCTACGCGAAAGACTTCCAGGGCTTCGAGTCATGGCCGTCGGAGACCTTCGACGATCCGGTTCCAGGGGGCGCGACGCACGTCGCGGGTGTTCGTACGGTGTACCTGAACCGCGCACCGGACGCCGGCGCGACCGAGTTCCCGCTGGGGACGATCATCGTCAAGCAGACGTCCGACGGGAAGATGTTCGCGCAGGTGAAGCGCGGCGGCGGGTACAACCTCGATGGCGCGAAGAACTGGGAGTGGTTCGAGATCGGCAAGAACGCGAACGGCTCCGTCTTCATCCAATGGCAGGGGACATTCCCGCCGGTCGGCGAGGCCTATGGCGGCGACCCAAATGGCTGCAACGGGTGCCACCTGACGATGAACGCCGTCGCGAACGACTATGTGATCGCGCAGGGCTTGTCGCTCAAGAATGGACTGGCGTTCGACGTCGGCATCAAGCCCGACGCGAGCGGCGACGCTGCCGCCGACGGGCCGGGCGACGCCGGCACGAAGACCGATGCGAGCGTCGACGGCGACGTCGTCGATGCGAACAGCAACATGGACGCAGGCACTGACACAGAGACGGGAGCGAGCGATGCGCAGCACGAGTGAGATCCTGGGTCGCGTTCTTTCGGGAGGGCTCCTGGCGGCCTGTGTATCGTTTGGCTTCAACCAGAGTGTGGCGCGCGCCAACCCGCGACCGCTGCCGTTCACCTACCAATCCGAGACGCTGCCGAAGGGCGCCGTCGAGATGGAGCAGTTCGTCGATCTGGTTCCCGTTCGCGTCGGTGACAACAACTCCGGGAAAGCGACCTGGTATCTCGCGAGCCAGTATCAGACGGAGTTCGAGGTCGGTCTCACGGATCGCCTCGAGCTGAGCCTCTATGTGACCTACGTGCCGCAGCCGTCTCCGGGGGTGACGAACTCCGTTCCCGCGCTGACCGAGGGCAACGGCGTCAAGCAGCGCTTGCGCTATCGCCTCGCCGATCCGGACGCGTGGCCGGTCGACGTCGCCCTCTACGGCGAGGTCACCGAGAACGATCGCGAGATCGAGCTCGAGGCGAAGATCATCCTGCAGCGCCGCGTGGGGCGCGTTCGCTTCATCACGAACTTGTGGGCCGAGCGTGAGTTCTACTTCACGGGCGATCGCGAGTGGGTGCTGAATCCGACGGCCGGCGTGACGGCCGAGCTCACGCCGCGCTACCACCTCGGACTCGAGGGGTGGATGCGCGCCGAAGATCGCAGCGCCGGGACGACGCCGCACGGCTGGGTCGTCAAGCCGCACGTCTTCGTCGGCCCTGCGTTCATGATGAACTTCGGCCGCATGTGGTGGAGCAACGGCGTCTATCTCCAGGTCACGAACCTCGATCACCCGCAGCAGTTGGACGACCCGTACGGTCACCTCTGGGTCCGCACCGTCGTCGGGCTGTCGTTCTAGACAGCCGGTGGGCGTTGCCCGCTCGGTCCCGCCGATGGTTCGTTGAAAAAGAAAGAGCCCGCTCCTTTCGGAGCGAGCTCTCGACGTTTGTTGCGGACGCGACGTTGGCGTTCTATTCGCGCTCGCTAGAACGTCAGCAGCACGGACTCGGTCTCCGTGGGCCCGCAGTCGGTCATCGCAGGCGGGTGCACGTACATGGTCATGTCGAGCGTGCCGTGGACGACGGGCGGTGTGGCCTTCGAGACGTCGGTGAGGTTCAGCATGAAGCTGCCCACGGGGACCGCTTCGGGGCCGGCGCCGTACGGGCACCCGTTCATGGCGAGGCCGACGACGCTCCAGGCGGTGATCGTATCGGAGGAGAACATGCCGACGGCCGGCGCGGCGCCGAGGTTGATGTCGATCTCGAGGTTGATGACGTGGGCCGAGCTGGCCGTGAACGCGAGGTCGTAGCCGCTCGACGTTGGGGCGCCCGCGTCGGCGCTGGCGAGAGTCAGCGTGCCGCAGCCGGCGGCGACCGTGCCGCTCTCGGCGACGCCCCCCGCAAAGGTCACGGCGCAGCTCGAGGACGACGACGAGCAGCCGAACGCGCCGCCCGCGAGGGCGATTCCAAACGTGATCGGCGCGAGCAGGTTGCGGAGTGAAGGCGAAGAGAAGAGGGGAGCGCGCAGCATGAGGGTTCCTTTCGGGGGCAATCAGAGCGAGCGGAGGTATTCGACGAGCGCCTTGAGATCTTCCGAGCCGGCCGCGGGCGCCATGGGCATCTTGAGGACGGCGTCGAGCAGCGTCGCGGCGCTGCCGTCGTGCAGGTAAGGCGGCGTCGACGCGACGCCGGTGAGCGATGGCGTGTCGAACTGACAGGCGGCGCGCGGGTGGCCGTCGACGTCCTCGTGCGCGACGTCGGGGTAGCCGGTCGTCACGCACGTGCCTACGTCGTGCAACATGATCATCCCCGACAGATCGAGCGTAGGGTTGCCGGCGCCCGAGTCCGTGAAGCGCTTGCCTGAGTGACAGCTGTCGCACTGCGCGGTCTTGAACACCTGCGCGCCTTGCGCGACGAGCGTCGGATCGGTCGTGGGCGGAATGGGCGGCGGCAGCCCGAGGTTGACGTACGCCGCGATCGCGTCGAGCAGCGGCGCCTGCGCCGTCGCGTCGAAGCGGCCGCCTTGCTCGATGTTGACCGTGTGCCAGTAGTCCTGCACCACCGTGCGATCCGCCGTGCGGAAGAGGAAGCCCGTGCCCAGCATGCCGCCCGCGTTCGTGGGCGTGTCGCGCGGTCCTTGCGCGAAGTTCCACGTCACGGCGTCGCTGCGGCCCTCCATGTGGCACGTCGCGCACGAGATCCAGTGGTTCGTCGTGACGGGGTAGCGCGAGCTGTCGGCCGAGTTGAACAGGTCCTGGCCGAGGCGCAGCATCGCGGGCATCGGATCGTGTGCGACGCGCGGGATCGCGGCGCCGTCGACGGTGACGGCCAGCGCGCCGCTCGAGCGATCGAGCTTGAGCACGGCGACGTCGCTCGACACGCGCTCGTCGACGTAGGCCGTGAGGCCGTCGGGCGAGATGACGATGCCGTCGGGCATCTTGCCGGGGAGCGGGCGCACGAGGCCGATCTCGAGCTGCGAGCGCGCGTCGACGACGAGCACGTCGCCGCTGTTGGCGTCCGCGACGAGCGCGTCGTCGCCGTCGGGCGTGAAGGCGAAGGCGTGCGGTCCCGAGACGACGTCGCTGAACGAGCCGCCAGAATTGGGCACGTCTTGCGCGTTGGTCGAGAGCGTCTTCACGTACGTGCCGTCGTGCAGCACCGACAGCGCGGGGAACGCCGTCGACTCGAAGTCGAGCTGGGGCTGCGGCGTGTCGACGCCGAGCAGCGCGTGCGTGACCCACACCTCGTCCGTGCCGGGGCGCGCCGCGAGATCATAGAGGCCGCGCACTAAGCCGTGCGCGAGGCGGCGGTCGCCGCGAGGCTTCGTCTCGGGGAT
>DATAZS010000033.1:0-3911 GCA_036271915.1 Polyangia bacterium | reverse complement strand
ATTCGTTGCTCACGTTGCTTTCGAAGAGGGGCCGGGTGCCGCGCGGCGCGGCCGCGCTCATCGTGTCGGCGGTCGCGCTCGCGTGTTCGGGCTGCATCGTCAAGAAGCCCGTCGAGCAGCACTACTACGACCAACACATCCAGCCCATCTTCAACAACTTCTGCATCAACAACACGTCGCCCTGTCACCGCGTCGATCCCGCGACGGGCGTCGCGCTCGGCAACCTCGACCTCACGTCGTTCGACAACGTCCAGAAGCGGCGCGACGTGCTGCGCATCTATGGCAGCTACCCGACGGCGTTGCTGCTGCTCAAGGCGCTCCCGGATCCCGAGGTCACGATCCGCTTCCAGGGCAAGGCGTACAAGAGTGAGATCCTGCACGCGGGCGGCAAGCCGATCTCGGCCAGCTCCGACGCGGCCCAAGAGCTGACGAACTGGCTCACGAACGGCGCGAACCGCGACGGCATCCTGCCCGTGGGCGGTCCCAACTATGGCCTCGGCAACTGCGTGTCCGGCAACGGTGCCATCCCCGCGGGCTGGGTCGCGCCCACGATCGAAACGACGTCGAGCGCCTACAAGACATTCCAGTCGACGATATTCCCCGCGATTGAAGGCTCGTGCGCGTTCGGCACCTGTCACAGCTCGCCGCAGTCGGACTTCTACATGACCTGCGGCGACACGCCCATGAACCAGCTCTACAACTACACGCGGGCCGCGAGCTTCGTGACGCCCGCGCCCGCGCTGCCCACGGATCCGCCCACGGTGGACGGTAGCGAGATCCTGCTGCGTCCGCTGTCGGTCGCGGGCGGCGGCATCAACCACACGGGCGGCGAGTTCTTCCAGAGCCGCAACGACGCGACGTGGAAGCAATGGGAGACGTGGGCGCTCGACGTGCAGGCGCACCAGATCCCCACCGTCGCGAAGTCGACGGGGCGCATGTTCTTCGAGAAGAACGTGTTGCCCAAGCTGGTCCAGCGCGGCTGCGCGCTCGAGGGCTGCCACAGCCCCGACGGCTTCAACGACTTCCGCTTGCGCCCGGGCGCGCAGGGGTTCCTGTCGGACGGCGCCATCACGCGCGACTACGAGACGCTGCTCACCGAGTTCATGGCGCTCGACAGCGTCGACGTCCGCCAATCGCGCGCCGTCAAGAAGACGACGAACGCCGGCATCACGCACCGCGGAGGCTCGCTGCTCGAGGACACGGGGGTGACGTCCGACGTGCCGTGCCCCACGCCGTTCCCCGCGACGTACGATCCGACGCTGACCTACGACGCGAACGTGACGTACGATCCGACCAAGCCTGCGGCGGCTCGTGCCTATTGCGTGCTGCAGGAGTGGCATCGCCTCGAGCGCGTGGATCGCGCGGCGGCCGTGTCGCCGATGGCCGCCGGAGACGTGCTGCCGCTCGTGTTCGTATCGCGGCCACCCAACGCCGACACGCTGCTGCAGTTCGACACCTACCAGGGTAACGCCGATCTGAAGCTCGCCGACGCGACGATGGGCGATCCGGCCATGGGGCAGGGCGGCCTCGTCACGGGCGTCGCCAACGTGCGCAGCGCGCTCATGCCGTGCGTGGGCCTCGCGGGCAAGGACGTCGACGTGCGCGGCCCCGAGTGGAGCTACGACGGCAGCAAGGTGATCTTCGCGGCGCGCGTGGGCGCGGCGAGCGGGCTCGACCTGTGGCTGCTCGACGTCGCGGGCGGCACGTGCAAGCAGCTCACGAGCGACAACGGCCGCGCCGTCAACGGCGTGCGCGTGCACAACTTCGATCCGGTCTTCGCGCCCGACGGCAGCGTCGTCTTCGCGTCGACGCGCGCGGGCACGGTGACGCTCAAGACCTTCCTGCCCAACTCGGATCTGTTCCGCGTGGGCCCGACGCTCGACTTCTCGAACCCGCAGCAGATGACGTTCTTGTTGAACTCGGAGCTCTCGCCGGCGTTCATGCAGGACGGGCGCGTGAGCTTCACGGCTGAGAAGGCGACGCCGGACTTCTATCAACTGTCGGGCCGGCGCATCAACTGGGACCTCACGGACTATCACCCGCTGCTCGCGCAGCGCGCGCAGTCGACGGACACCTTCACGACGATGGCGCACCCGTCCGTGGGCTACCAGCAGGCGACGGAGATCCGCGAGGGGCTCGACCGCAACTTCCTCATCATCCTGTCGGACGCGACGGCGCGCGGCGGCGGCGGCGCGCTCGCGACGTTCAACCGATCGATCGGACCGTTCGAGGCGGATCGCACCGAGGTGACGTTCCTCAAGTCGCTCGTCATCATCGATCCGGCGGCGACGGCGCACGCGGGCACGGCGGGCGTGTACCGCTCGCCGTTCTCGCTGCCGAACGGCGAGATCCTCGCGTCGTACGCCGCCAACGTGACCGACCCGGCGACGCAGACGCCGAAGTACGATCTCGTCGCCGTTGGCGCGACGGGCGCGCGGCGTGCGCTCGTCAACGATCCGAACAACTCATACGTCGAGGCGGCGCTCGGGTACAAGCGGTCCGAGACGCAGCTGTTCACGAACCTTCCGCAGCTGGTCTTCGGCGGGCACAACGACGGTGGCGGCGGCATGGGGACGATGCACTTCCCCGATCTGCCGCTGCTCGCGACGTTGCTGGGCGCGAACCTCCGACACGGGCGCAACGTCGCGGCGTTCGACGGGGCGAAGGTGCTGCACGCCTACGCCGAGCAAGCGCCGCCCGCGGGGACGACGCCCGCGAACCCGCCCCCGGGCCTCATGGGCGCGCAGCAGGTCTATTCGAACCGGGTGTCGCTGGGGACGGCGCCGCTGCAGGCGGATCACTCGCTCAAGGTCTTCATGCCCGCGGCCAAGCCGCTCATCCTCGAGCTCGACGATGACAGCGGTCCGCTGTTCACGATGACCGAGGAGCACCAGGTCACCGCCGGCGAATACATCACGCCGGGCGCGCCGCGCGCGCTGTTCAACGGCATCTGCGCGGGGTGCCACGGCAGCATCAGCGGCCAGGAGCTCGACATCGCGGTGACGCCGGATACGCTCACGGGCGCGTCCGTGAGCATGTCGCGCGATACGACGCCCGTGACGCTGCAGTAGCCGCGGCGGCCTGCACAATTAACGTCGATCGGGCACGCGCGAAAACTGTCCGAAACACCCCGGCGGTACCTTCAGGGTGTGCTCGAACGCTCGTCGACTGTCACGGCCCGGGGCGAGATGACGGCGGCGCAGACTCGGCCCGCGGCGCTGTTGGCCGTGACGGACGACATCGAGCTGCGTGACATGCTGCTCGAGCTCGCCATGGAAGAGGGCTACGGGGTTCGCTGCGTCGCGACCGACGCCGAGGCGGGAACCGTGCTGCTCGCCGAGCGCCCGGGCCTCGTCGTCGTCGATCTCGACATGGCGTCGGGCGCGGGCGGCAAGTTCCTGCGCCTGCTGCGGCGCAGCCCGCACCGCGCGATCCCTTGCATGGGGGTCACGGCGACGAACGACATGATGCTGTCGGTCTCCATCGACGCGCCCGTCTTCTTCAAGCCGTCGCTGACCGGGTTCGCCGACGCGCTGCGCGTGCTCTTCGTCGTCCCGACGACGACTTAAAATCTAAGCGAGAACGACGCCTGCACGATGTGGGCGTGCGTGCGGTCGGCGTTGGGCGCGTCGGGGGAGTCGAGGTGGTAGACGAGCAGCTCGTACTTGAGGTTCACCTCCATCTCGACGAACCACGACGAGTGCTCCTGCTCGGGGCGCCGCAAGAACGCGATCTTGCCGCCGCCCAGGTAGTTGCTCATGGGCGACAGCTCGCGATCGCCCGTCCAGTACTGGCCGCCGGGGCCGAGATCGCGGTACTGGGCGCCGTCGCGGTAGAAGCTCGCGCCGCTCTGCAGGTGATAGCGGCCGCGCAGCGAGATCAGCATCGCGGGGCCGAAGTACTTGTTGAGC
>DATAZS010000032.1:0-10744 GCA_036271915.1 Polyangia bacterium | reverse complement strand
CTCGGGCGTGGGCAGCCCCGCGAGGTAGGCGCGCACGAGCGGACGCAGCGCCTCGCCGCGCAGCGCCTCGAGGAACGCGAAGCGCACGAGCTCGGGCAGGTCCTCGCGCCGCTCGCGCAGCGGCGGCACGCGCAGCCGCGTCGCCGGGTTGAGGCGCATGTAGAGATCGGCGCGAAACTTCCCCTCGCGCACGAGCGCCTCGACGTCCTCGTTCGTCGCGGCGACGAGCTTGGGCGCCGCGGGGCGCGCGCGCGTGTCCCCGAGGCGCGTCACCGTGCCGCGCTCGAGCACGAGCAGCAGCTGCCGCTGCAGATCGAGATCGAGGTTCGCGATCTCGTCGAGGAACAACGTGCCGCCGTGGGCCTGCTCGAAGACGCCCGCGTGCTCCTCGACGGCGCCCGTGTACGCGCCCCGCCGCGCGCCGAACAGGTGCGCCGCGAGCAGCGCCGCCGGGATCGTCGACAGGTCGGTCACGACGAGCGGCCCCTTCGCGCCCGAGCGCGCGTGGATGACGTGCTCGGCGAGGAAGCTCTTCCCCGTGCCCGTCTCGCCCTCGACGAGGACGGGCAGCGGCGAGCGCGCGAGCACCTCGAGCTGCCGCGCGAGGTCCGTCATGGCGCGCGTGCGCCCCCAAAAAATCGGCCCCTCCTGCGCACGGTGGCCGAGCGCGAGCGCGCGCGAGATCTCGGCGGCGAGGCTGCGGCTGTCGACGACCTCGTTCTCGCACAGATAGACGAGCGGGTCGTCGGGCCGCGCCGCGCCGAGATCGGAGCCCGTCGTCGTCAGCATGACGACGGGCAGCGTCGGGTAGGTCTGGCGCAGCCGCTCGAGGATGTGCAGCCCTTGGCGGCGCCGCAGCGCCTCGATCGCCGCGCGCCGCGCCGCGGGCTCGACGGGCAGCTGCGACTTGTCCTCGGGCAGCAGGCGATCTTCGGGCCGCGCGAAATGCAGATCGAGGACGACGAGATCGGGCAGCGCGCGCGCGCGCGACAGCGCCTCGGCCGCTTCGCCCCAGTCGTGCGCGCAGCGCAGCGGGCACGCGCGCTCGCGCTCCTCGCACACCTGACACGGCACGGAGCGATCACAGCGGGTGACCGTCTCGAGCTGGGGCAGCCGGCGGTGCACCATCTCCACGGTCTGATCGCGATCGTCGATGACGAGGAGGCGCGGCATCGGTGCGTGCCTCAGCCTTCCAAAGATCGCGCCAACGCGTCGACCTGGCGCGCGAGCGCGTCGACGGCGTCCTCGAGCGCGAGCACGCCCGCGACGTCGCCCGCGTCGGCCGCCGCGAGCGCGTGCGCGAGCGCCGCGTCGAACGCCGTGAGCGGAAGTCCGCGCGGCGCCTCGGCGCGCAATGCCTGCCAGAGGGCGGCGGCGGTGGTCGGGCGGCCTTCACCGTCGATCACGCGCGGCACGAGCTCGCCGGCCGCGGGCTTGCCCCCGACGTCGCGCCGGTCGCGCGCCGACCACAGCACGTGCTTCACGAGATCGTGGCGAACGCGCGCGAGCCAAGCGGCCGGGGCCATTCGCTGATTCTATAGAAAATTATCTACAAAATACATCACGGCGCATTTTCTGAGGTGAATTCGCTCGTTACGTCCCATCGCGAGCGGCACGAGCCCTGCAGAACCCTCGTCCGTCTTGCTTTCGACCCCAACCAGGAGCGTTCCAATGTCTGGTCTCGAATTCCTCATGGCGGCCCGCGCGTTCGCGGGCGAGAAGCTGTCGACGCGCGGCGCGAAGCTCGCCGTCGGTCGTCGCATCGTCAACCGCGAGGTCGTGGGACGCGAGAGCCCCGAGCAGCCGTTCCGCGCGGGCGACGCGGTCTACGCGCACACGACGGTCTCGGGCAACGGCTCGGGCTTCATCGAGCACGTGTGGACGCGCGACGGCGTCGAGGTCGCGCGCCACTACCTGCCCACGGGCGACGAGCACGCGTGGCGCAGCTGGTCGCGCCACCGCCTCGAGGTGGGCGCGTACGCCGTCGAGGTGCTCGCGCCCAACGGCGCGCGCCTCGCCTATCGCCAGTTCGTCTGTTTCTAACCAACTCACAAAAAAGGAAACGTCATGGAACGGATCAAGAACGCGTCTCGCAAGGGCATCATCTTCATTCGCGCGGGCTTCGCGGCCGTCGCGCTGGGTCTCATCGAGACGTTCGGCAGCGCGCGCGGGCGCCGGCTGCTCGCCGTGGGCGTGCTCATCGGCGGCGTCGCGCTGCTCGTGCTGCGACCGCCGCTGCAAACCATCGCGCCCGGCGACGTCGGCGTGCGCCTCAATCGTCTCACGGGCGGCGTGAGCGTCGTGTCCGAGGGCCCGGCCATCGTGCTGCCGCTCGTGAACGAGCTGCGGCGCTACACGCTGCGCGATCAGGTCTACCGCCCCACGGCGAGCGCGACGTCGGACGGCGCCGAGCCGTTCCAGACGGTCGAGGGCCTGTCGATCGGCGTCGCCGTCACGGTGCGCTACGCGCTCGACCGCGATCGCGTGGGCGACATCGCGAAGCGCCTGCCCACCGACGTGGGCCACGATCTCATCGAGCCTGTCGTCGACGGCGTCTTGCACCGCGAGCTGTCGAAGCACACGGTGCGCGAGGTCTTCACCGACAAGCGCGTGCAGATCCAGGACGACGTCGAGCAAGAGCTGCGCGGCCTGCTGGGCAAGGACGGCATCGTCGTGCGCTCGCTGTTCCTGGGCCACGTCGATCTGCCGGCGCAGTACCGCCAGGGCCTCGAGAGCACGCTGGCCGAAGAGCTGGCCACGGAGAAGATGCGCTACACGCTGCAGCTCAAGGAGAAGCACGTGCAGGAGACGGCGCTCGAGGGCGACGCCGCGAAGATCCAGCGCGAGAAGGCCGCCGAGGCCGCGGGCGAGGAGGAGATCATCGCGGCCAAGGCGCGCGAGGAGGCGATGAAGCACGTGCTGCCGCTCAAGGAGAAGGAGATCGAGCAGCGGCGGCTCGAGGCCGAGGCGCGCAAGGTGCAGCGCATGATGGACGCGCAAGGCGACGCCGAGGCGCGCAAGATCGAGACGCTGGCCGAGGCCGACTCGCGCCGCAAGCTGTCCGACGCCGACGCGTACCGCATCGAGGTCACGGGCAAGGCCAACAACGCGCAGATGGAGCGCGAGTCGGTGCTCATCGCCAAGAACCCGCTCATGATCCAGAAGACGCTCGCCGACAAGCTGTCCGACAAGATCCAGGTCATCGTCGCGCCACCGTCGGCGGGCGGCTTCTTCGCCGGCGGGCTTCTCGGCACGCAGAGCAAGACGACGCCGGTGGCCGACACGGGCACGGCGCACGCGGGCAACGTCGAGAACGCGGAGGCCGAGTAACATGCACGCGCTCGTGTTGCTGGTGGCGATCGTCGCTGAGGATCCCGCCGTGCTGCGCAACGCCCCGCGCGACGACGCGCCCGCGCAGGCGACGCTGTGGCGCGGAGACTGGCTCGAGGTGCGCGGCGAGACGGCGGGCTTCCTCAAGGTCTACGACCACCGCCACGAGCGCCCCGGCTACGTGCGGCCGACGTTCGTGCGCGTCCATCGCCTCGACGAGGCGAGCGCGCCCGAGCTAGGCTCGGTCGTGCGCTTCCTGCGCGACGCTGGCGGCGCCGAGTCGCTGGGCATCGGGTACGCGGCGCTGTTCCTGCGCGCCGCGCCCGCGAGCGCCGACGCCACGGAGATCTTCGCGGCGATCGGCACGATGGCGGACCGGCTCGCGCGGCGCGCGTCGGGGCACAAGGCGTCCGCGCGTGATAGTGCCCTCGCGGGGCACCTCGAGGTCGCGGCGAGCTACGGCGTGCGCCTCGAGAGCCAAAGCAGCGACGCCGGCGACGAGGACGCCGCGCGCCTGTGCTACGACGGCGAGGCGTGGGCCCGCGTGCTCGCGACGCCGGGCGCACCGCCGCTCGAGAAGGCGCGCGCCGCGCTGTTCCTCGCGAGCACGCGCTGCCAGCCCGCGCTGCTGCCGCCCGCCAAGGAGCGCGCGCTCAACGACGCGCGCGTGCTGGCGCTCGACGCCGTCGACCCGACGGCGCTGCCCGCGTGGGTCGGCGGCCGCGTGCGCCTCGCGCGCGCCGAGACGTTCGCGTGGCGCGCGTTCGACGAGGCGCGCGCCGGCGTCGCCGAAGGCGCGGCGAAGTCCGAGGCGAGCGCCGTCAAGGAGCTCGCGCTCACGGACCGTGGCGTCCTCGCGCCCGAGGATCTCGCGCGCTACGACGAGGCCACGATGCGCGTCGCCGCGACCCGCTGGGCGAGCGAGCCCGCGGCACACGACGGCCGCAAGCGCGCCGTCGCCATCACGACGGCGCCGCGCGCGCCGGGCGAGACCTGCGTGCGCGTCGTCGCCGTGTCAGGCGGGGCCGCGAACGACAACGGCAAACCTTTGGCGGAGCGCTGCACCTACGGCGTCGTGTGGTCGAGCGCGCTGCGCTGGGCGCCGTCGAGCACCGTCGCGACGCTGGCCGTGCAGCCGCTCGCGGCGTGGACGGAGCTGTGGGTCGTGCGCCGCGACGACGTGGGCGCCTGGTCGATCGAAACCCTCGCGCCCGCGACGACCGAGCCCGACGTCGGCTACGTCGAGAGCGCCGGCTTCTCACCCGACGGTACACGATTGCTCATCGTGCGCGAGGCGAAGGTCGCGGGGCGGGCGACGCGCAAGTTCCAGGTCCTCGCGGCGGCAACGTTGGGCGTCGAGATTCAATGCACGGACGTCGCGAAGCTCTCGGCGTTCAAGAAGTGGCAAGCGGCGTGGTGGAAGGCGGGGACGTTGGCGTTGCGGTGAAGCCTATACGGCGCCGCGAAGGTCGCGCGGCGGCGGCGATGACCTGTAGCTGCGAGACCGCGCCGGTGCGCTCTCGCTCCGATCGTCGAACCGCAGTATCGTCGAACGAGCGAGCGGTGAGATGCCACGCCTGACCTTCGCTCCGTCGCCGATCAAACAGAACGCTGAAACAGGAGGACCACGATGCTCGACGAGGTCACCGAGGACGTCGACGTCGGCAAGTCTCTGCGCACGGAGCAACTCGTCCTGTCGAACAAATCGTTGGGAGCGGACTACACCGCCGCGGCCCTCGCGTTCGGGTTGGCTCCGACGTCGTTCTTTTTCGGCCTCGTCCTGTATCGTCTCGGGGCCTTCTCTTTCTCGATCGCGATGGCGTTGCTCGCGATCCCCGTCGGCGTTTTATGGGCTGGATGGCTGCTGCTCGTGGACACGCGGAGGAGAAACGACCTCCTGCGCATCGACGGCGGCGATGGTTTGGAGAAGACGCGAGACGCTTTCACTCGTCTTGCCGACGACCTGCAGTGGACGAAGAATCGCAACAACGCTCGCTACGCGCGCTATTTCGTCGAGCGGTACGTCGTCACCGCTCTCTTTCAGCCCGACCATATCTTCGTGAACTGCAGACGCACGGACCGAAACAAACTTCGGATGCCGATCAGCAAACGCGAGCGCGACGAGCTGATGCGCGTCGTGATCGAAGGGATGGACACCGCGAGGCGGACATCCGACTCGGCGTCGAGCTCGCCCCGCGGTTGACGGACTACTTGTTCTTACGCTTCTTGCCCGACCGATCCCTCTTCTTGGCCGGCTCGGGTGGCGCCGTGTCCGGCTCGAGCGTCAAGAACGCGTAGCCCGAGATGAACGACAGGAAAAATCCGCCCGCGAGCGCGGCCCCCAGAACGTAGAACGTCGACTGCTCCGACTGCGAGCCGAAGTGCGCGCCCAGGGCGGCGCCCACGAGCAGGCCCACGACGAAGCCGAGCACGCCGACGACCTGCGACGACGAGGCGACGCGCGCCGAGCCGCCGCAACCCGCGCACTTCACGCGCGACGGACCGCCGCGGCCACGCGTCGGCAGCAGGTCACCGAAGCCGACGGACATCTGCGCGCCGCAGTACGGACACGCGCGCCTAGAACTCTTCTCTGAGGCATCGCTCAAATCGAGTAGTCCCCCAGGAAAATCTTGGCGTCGCGCAGGCTCGTCAGGACCAGATCGCCCTCGCCGATCGCGAGCGCGTCGAGCTCCATCTTCGTCATCTCGACCGTCATGGGCGCGCCGTCGTGCAGCTTGAGCGACAGCTTCACCTTCGCGCCCAGACGCACGAGCCGCTCGACGCGCGCCGCGGCCACCGACGGCGCGTCGCCGTCGACCTTCGTGAGCGTGACGTCGTGCGGGCGCACGTACACGTCGGCCGACACGGCGGCGGCGTCGCGCGCACCCAGCGGCGCGGGCACGCCGTCGGACGCCTGCGCGCCCACGGTCATCGCGCCTACCGTGATGCGGCCGTCCGTCACGTGGCCGCGCAGCACGTTGGCGCCGCCCACGAACGACGCGACGAACGGGCTGGCGGGGCGATCGTAGACGTCGTCCGTCGAGCCGGCCTGCGCGACGCGCCCCCCCTGCATGACGACGACGTGGTCCGAGACTTCCATCGCCTCTTCCTGATCGTGCGTCACGATGAGCGTCGTCATGTCGCGCGTGTCGTGAAAACGCCGCAACCAGTCGCGCAGCTCGACGCGGACCTGCGCGTCGAGCGCGCCGAACGGCTCGTCGAGCAGCAGCAGCTTGGGTTCGATCGCGAGGGCGCGCGCGAACGCGACGCGCTGGCGCTGGCCGCCCGACAGCTGCGACGGATAGCGCTCGCCGAGGCCGTCGAGCTGCACGAGCGCGAGCAGCTCGTCGACCTTCGCGTTCACCTCGGCCTTGGGCCGCTTGCGCACGTTCATGCCGAACGCGATGTTGCGGCGCACGTTCATGTGCTTGAACAGCGCGTAGCTCTGGAACACGAAGCCCACGCCGCGATCCTGCGTGGGCACAGCCGTGCAGTCGCGATCGCCGAACAGCACGCGTCCCGCGTCGGGCTGCTCGAGGCCCGCGATCATGCGCAGCACGGTGGACTTGCCCGAGCCCGAGGGACCGAGCAGCGCCGTGATGCCGCCCGACGGCGCCGTGAACGAGACCTCGGACACGGCGGGCGTGCCGCCGGCCGTGAAGCGCTTCGTGAGGTTGTCGACGCTGAGGCTCATCTGAAAAGCGACGCTAGGCGAGCGAGCGCGCGTCGGCCGCGCCGGCTTCGAGGCGCAGCGCGCCCGCGAGGCGCACGACCTCACCGATGACGAGCAGCCCGGGCGCGTCGCGCGACTCGGGCGGGATCTCGGCGGCGCCCAGGCCGTCGAGCGCGCCCGTCCAGCGCCACGACTCGGGGGTGGCGGCGCCCACGACGATCGCCGCGGGCGTCGCGCGATCCCAGCCGCGCGCCATCAGGAGCTCGGCGACGCGCGCGCGCTGACGCAGGCCCATCATGACGACGAGCGTGAGCGAGCCCGGCGCGAAGCTCGCGAGCAGCGGCGCGTACGTGTCTTCGTGATGCCCCGTGACGACGGCGAAGCTCGACGCCATCCCGCGGTGCGTGACGGGGATGCCCGCGAGCGCGGGCGCCGCGAGGGCCGACGAGACGCCGGGCACGATCTCGCACGCGAAGCCGGCCTCGGCGAGCGCGAGCGCCTCTTCGCCGCCGCGGCCGAACACGAACGGGTCGCCGCACTTGAGGCGCACGACCTTGAGGCCGCGGCGCGCGTTCTTCACGAGCAGGCGGTTGAGGACGTCCTGGCCGATCGACTGACGGCACGCGCGCTTGCCCACGTAGAACCAGCGCGCGTTCGGCGCGAGATCGCGCAGGCGCTCGGAGCCGAGGGCGTCGTAGAGCACGAGATCGGCGTCGGCGAGGCGGCGCGCGCCCCGCACCGTGATGAGCTCCGGATCGCCGGGCCCCGCGCCCACGAGCGACACGCGCACCGACGACGTCGGCGCGGTCTCATTCTCCGGCGAGGCGACCGAAGCGCGCTCGGCGTAGAGGCGGTTGAGCGCGTCGAGCAGCATGGGCCGCCGCTCGGCCATGGGCACGCCCGCGGCCTTCCACTGCACGCGCACGCGCTCGGCCTCGGCCGTCCAGCTCGCGAGCTCGTCGGGCAGCACGGCCTCGAGCCCCTCGCGCAGCAAACCCGCGAGCGCGGGCGCGCGCCCGTCGGTCGACACGGCGATCGTGACGCCGCCCTTGCGCACGACGCCCCCGCCGTACGCGCTCGCCGACGCCGGATCGTCGACGGCCAGCACGAAGGTGCGGCGCGCCTCGCCCGCGGCCGCGACGTCGCGGTTCACGTCGGGCGTCGCCGCGGCGACGACGAGCCACGCGCCCTCGAGATCGCCCGCGACGAACGCGCGCGCGTGCAGCGCGAGCGCGCCCGCCGCCGCGAGCTCACGCACCTCGGCCGTCGCGTCGGGCGCGACGACCGTCACGCGCGCGCCAGCCTCGAGCAACGACCGCGCCTTCGACGTCCCCACGGGCCCCGCGCCCACGACGAGCACGTCGCGCCCCGCGAGCTTGAGAAAGAGTGGGAACAACATCGAAGGTTCGCTCTTTCTCACTATAAGAAGGAGGGGCCGGGGCGGTCAATAGCGGGTGGACATTTTGACGGTATAATAGACACACGCCGGAAACATTCGACGCGGACTCCGCTAGACTGCGCGCCCCATGAGCTCGTCAACGAAATCGTACGCACCCGCCAGCGAGATCACCGCTGCCGCCGCCCAGCTGCGCGGCGCCGATCCCGCCGCCGTCGTCAAATGGGCCGTCGAACGCTTCGGCGCGAACATCGCCGTCGCGTCGAGCTTCTCCGTCGAGGATTGCGTCGTCATCGACCTCGTGCACAAGGCCAGCGCAAAGTCGGGGGGCAACGCGCGCGTGTTCGCGCTCGACACGGGCCGCCTGCACGACGAGACGTACCTCACGGCCGAGCGCGTGCGCATGAAGTACGACCTCGAGATCCAGTGGATGTTCCCGCAGCGCGAGGCCGTCGAGACGCTCATTCGCAGCAAAGGCCTCTACAGCTTCCGCGACTCGCTCGACAACCGGCACGAGTGCTGCGGCATCCGCAAGGTCGAGCCGCTCGGACGCGCGCTCGCGCAATTGGACGCGTGGTTCACGGGCCTGCGTCGCGAGCAGTCCGTGACGCGCACCGAGAGCGCCGAGGTCGAGGTCGACGCCGCCCACGGCGGCATGACGAAGGTGAACCCGCTCATCGGCTGGACGATGGAGCAGGTGCGCGCCTACGCGAAGGCGAACGCCGTCCCCGTGCACCCGCTGCACGACAAGGGCTTCCCCTCGATCGGCTGCGCGCCCTGCACGCGCGCCATCCAACCCGGCGAGCACCCACGCGCGGGCCGCTGGTGGTGGGAGGATCCCGAGAACAAGGAGTGCGGGATTCACCTGCCTACGGTGTGAGCTCGTTTCCCGGCGCGACCGAATGGTGTCATCCTTGGTGGGCGATGGCTCGGCTGGGTCTGTGCGCGTTGCTGTTGTTGGGCTGCGGCGGCTCTGCCCTCGCACCCGACGCGCCGAACGACGCACGAACCGGGCCTTCGAGCCACGACGCATCTGACGCCGCGGCGACGAGCGACAAGGCCAGCGCGGCTTGTCCGCTGCCGACGGAACCGAACACGCTCGCGGTCGTCGAGTCCGCCCTCGCGGCGCCGCCGTGGGTCGAGATCGAGGTCAGCGTCGCCTTCCCCGATCCACCCTTCGATTGGGCGGCCTACGGATCCAGCGCGGGCACGGCGCGCGACCAGCTCATGGCCCAGCGCGTGGCCGATCTCGCGCCTGTGGGGGACGCGCTCGCGGCGCGGCTGCGCGCGATCGGCGGGCGAGAGCTCAATCAGTTCTGGCTGATCGCGGACGTCTCCGCCGTCGTGCCCGCGGGCGGCGTACCGCAAATACCGTGCTGGCCCAACGTCACCACGATCGACGGTGACGCTCCGTCGTCCGACGGCGATCCCCCGAACGTCTCGTGCTTCACGGGCGCCACCTGCGCGTCGACGTGCGCGCAGCTCTCGGGCGATCGTCTCGATCTCGCGCACGGCTGCGCGCACCACGATGTCCCCGTGACGTGCGCGCAACAGCCCACGAGCGCCGGCGACCAGCTGTCCTGCTACGTCGACCTCGCGACCGGTCAGGCGTTCGCCGTCGCGGCCCCGTGGCTGGTCGAGCTGGGCGACGCGGCCGTCCGCAAGTGCACGCCCGCCGAGGGCGGATCGACGTCACCTGGCCTCCTGCCCGAGTGTCCGTGATGCGCGCCTCGTGGACTGCAGCAACTACAGATCCCTGAACTTGTACGCCTTGCCGCCCGGGCCGTAGTCGGCCGTGAGCTGCCCCTGGCCGCGTAGCAGCCAACGGTACGTGAGCAAGCCGTCGACGCCCACGGGGCCGCGCGCGTGCAGCTTGTCGGTGCTGATGCCGACCTCGGCGCCGAGGCCGTAGCGGTAGCCGTCGGCGAAGCGCGTGCTCGCGTTGTGGTAGACGCCCGCCGCGTCGACCTCTGCGAGGAAGCGTTCCGCAGCGGCCGCGTCGTTCGTGATGATCGATTCGGTGTGGCGCGAGCCGTGGGCGTCGACGAAGGCGATCGCGGCGTCGAGATCACGCACCTGCTTGATGGCGATGATGGGCGCGCCGAACTCGAAGCCGAAGTCGCCGTCCTTCGCGGCGACGAGGTTCGGGTGACGCTTGCGCGTCTCGGCGCAGGCGCGCACCTCGACGCCCGCGGCGGCGAGCGCGGCGACGCAGGCGTCGAGCGCCGCGGCCGCGCCCGGATCCCACAGCAGCGCCTCGGCGGCGTTGCACGCGGCCGCGTACGTCGTCTTCGCGTCGACGATCGTGCGCGCCGCCATCGCGGGGTCAGCGGCGGCGTGCAGGT
>DATAZS010000031.1:0-3884 GCA_036271915.1 Polyangia bacterium | reverse complement strand
CCCCGACGCCGCGGCCGACGCGCCCGCGCACACCCACCCCCGCGCGCGCGCGGCCGCCTCGGCCAGATCGGCGAGCGCCGTGATGAACGACGGGTGCGTGCCCACGGTGCGCGCGCGCGCGAAGCACGTGATGCCGGCGCGCGCCGCGTGGTCCTTGTAGAGGATGTCGATCTCTTGCAGCGTCTCGATGTGCTCGCCCGTGAAGGCGACGGGCACGACGACGACGGAGCGGTGACCTTCCTTCGCGACGGCGTCCAAGGTCTCCTCGGTCGTGGGGCCGAGCCAACGCTGCGGGCCGACGCGGCTCTGGAAGCACAGGCGCGCGCGCGCGCCGAGCGCGAGGCGCGCCGTGACGGCGGCCACCGTCGTGCGCACGTCGTCGAGATAAGGATCGCCGCTCTTGATGTACGCCTCGGGCAGGCCGTGCGCCGAGAACAGCACGGGGACCCGATCGCGATCCTCGAGCGGCACAGTGGCCGCGGCGGCCCGCACGCGCTCGCCGATGGCGTCGAGGAAGCCGGGCGCCGCGGGGTAGCGCTCGACGCGCGCGAGCTCGAGCGGCGCGCGCGCCTTCTTCACGGCGCGATCGAGCGCCACGAACGACGCGCCCGTCGTCGAGCGCGAGTAGTGCGGGAAGAGCGGCACGGCGACGGCGCGGCGGATGCCGACGTCGGCGAGGCGCGCGATCGCTTCGTTCGAGAACGGGTGCCAGGAGCCCATGGCGACGACGCCCTGCGTGCGCACGCCGCGGCCGGCGAGCGCGACCGCGACGGCGTCGGCTTGCGCCTGCGACTCCTCGGCGATCGGTGAGCGGCCGCCGATCTGTTCGTAGGCGGCGCGCGCCTTGGGCGCCCGGCCTTTCGCGATGACCCGCGCGACGGCGGGCTGGAGCCAGCGCAAGCCGGGCGGCAGCTGGATGACGTCGGGATCGGCGAAGAGGTTGCGCAGGAACGGTTCGACGGCCGCGAGCGAGTCGGGGCCGCCGAGGTTGAGCAGCACGACGCCGAGCGGCTCGGGGGACACTACGCGCCCCGCACGGCAGCCACGAGCGCGGCGACGTTCTCGACGGGGACGTCGGGCGTGATGCCGTGCCCCAGGTTGAAGACGTGCCCGCGCTTGCCGCCACGCCTCACGACGTCGATGGCGCGCTTCTCGAGCACGCTCACGGGGCCGAGCAGCAGCGACGGATCGAGGTTGCCCTGCACGGCGACGTTGCCGCCGAGCCGCGCGCGCGCTTCATCGATCGGCAGGCGCCAGTCGATGCCGTACACGTCGGCGCCCACCTGCGCGACGCGATCGAGGATCGTCGTCGCGCCGTTCGGGAAGTAGATCACGGGCACGCCCGCGGCGCGCACGGCGGCGACGAGCGCGCGCGTGGGCGCGAGCACGAAGTCCTCCCAATCGTC
Source organism: Polyangia bacterium (assembly GCA_036271915.1). Classification (GTDB taxonomy): domain Bacteria; phylum Myxococcota_A; class Polyangia; order Fen-1088; family Fen-1088; genus DASZFV01. The sequence goes on along the minus strand of DATAZS010000031.1, from coordinate 2,478 downwards.
GGGTGACACGACGCCGACCCACGAGTCAAAGATCTGGATCGCCTGCGCGCCGGCCCGCACCTGCGCCAGCAGGTAGTCGCGCGTCGCCTCGCCAATGAGCGCGAGCAGCCGCCGCGCCTCGTTCGGGTGTTGGTAGAAGAACTTCTTCGTCTCGCCGAAGGTCTTGCCCGTCTTGCCCTCGATGGCGTACGTCGCGACGGTGAACGGCGCGCCCGCGAAGCCGATGATGGGCACCTCGGCGGGCAGCTCCTTGCGCACGAGGCGGATCGTCTCCATGACGTAGCCCGTGCGCGCCTCGGGATCGAAGGTCGCGACGCGCGCGAGGTCGGCGGGCGCGCGCACGGGCTGCGGCAGGCCCGGCCCCTTCTCGGTGAACTGCACCTCGAGCCCCATGGCCTCGAGCGGGACCAGCAGGTCCGAGAACAAGATCGCGGCGTCGAAGCCGTAGCGGCGGATCGGCTGCAGCGTGACCTCGGCCGCGAGCGCTGGCGTCTTGCAGAGCTCGAGGAAGCTGACCTTCTCTCGCACGGCGCGGTACTCGGGCAGATAGCGGCCGGCCTGGCGCATGACCCAGATGGGCGCGCGTTCGGTGACCTCGCCACGGCACGCGCGAATGAACAGAGACGACGACGAAGGGGGCGACGAAGAAGGCATGCGGGGCGTTACTCTAACCGATAACGCGCGCCGGGCCGCGGCGGTTACGCTCAGATGGCCGGGTAGCGGCCGACCTCGACGTACTTCTTCTCGGCGTCGCTCCAGCAAAATTGGGCTGCGCCGCGCGCGCCGTCCTTCTGCACGTCGATGACGACGTACTCGACGGGGTAGGACGGCTCGCCGTCCATCGTCGCGGCGGCCTGGTCAGTCGGGCTGAAGTACGCGCCGACGTCGATGTGCGAGTGGTAGATGACCTTGACGGGCTCGGCCGAGCGCAGGCTCTTCGCGAGCTTGAACAGATCGCTCGCGCCCAGGTTGTACGCGATGCCCGCGTCGCGCTCGTGCGTCTTCGGATCCATGGCGTGCAGCTCGTTCTGGATGTTGACGCAGGCGACGGCGCGCCCGGCCGTGGGCGCGGCTTTTTCTCCGTACACGAACCCGCAGCACTCGTTCGGGTACTCGCGGCGCGCGTGCGCGTACATCTCGGCGAGGGCCTCGGACGTGACGATGGGGTGGGGCGCGGCGACGGTGGTCATGGCTGGGTCTTCTCGCTGAGGTTCGAGGTTCATTTGGGGGCTGGCGTCTGCGTCATGACGGGCGCCTCGAAGTAGCGATCGGCGCGATCGGGGAAGAGCGTGACGACGCAGCCGGGCTTGCCTTCCTTCGCGAGGCGACGCGCGATGCGCAGCGCGCCCGCGAGCGACGCGCCCGACGAGTGCCCGACGAGCAGGCCCTCTTCGCGCGCGAGGCGATCCGAGACGTCCCACGCTTCATCGGTGGGCATGGGGAAGACGCCGTCGAGCTCGTCCGGATGATAGATGGGCGGCACGATCGAGCTCTCCATGTACTTGAGGCCCTCGAGGCCGTGGAGCGCGTCGTCGGGCTCGACGGCCCACACCTCGATGTCCTTGCGGTACTCCTTGAGGCGGCGGCCCGTGCCCATGACGGTGCCCGTCGTGCCGATGCCCGTCACGAAGTGCGACACGCGGCCCTCGGTCTGCTCCCAGATCTCGCGGCCCGTGCCGAGATAATGCGCGAGCGGGTTCGAGAGGTTCGAGTATTGATCGGGGTAGTAGTAGCGGCCTGGGTACTCGGCGACGATCTTGCGGCACAAGATGATGGCGCCGTCGGAGCCCTCCATCGGATCGGAGAAGATGAGCTTCGTGCCGAACGCCTGCGTGATCTTGCGGCGCGCCCACGAGACGTTGCCCGGCATGACGAGCGACACGGGGTAGCCGAGCGCGCCGCCCACGAGCGAGTACGCGACGCCCGTATTGCCGGACGTCGAGTCGATGATCTCCTGGCCGGGCTGCAGCTGGCCCGTGCGGATGGCGTCCTTGATCATTTGATAGCCGGCGCGGTCCTTCACGGAGCCGCCCGGGTTGAGGAACTCGCACTTCGCCCAGATCTCGACGCCGGGCGTGTCTTTGTCGAACGCGCGCAGACGCACGATGGGCGTGTCGCCGATGAGATCGGTGATGCGCTCCGCGACGCGCAGGCGCGCGCGGCGGAGGGTCTCCATGTGCGCGAGTTGGTCGGCGACGGAGCGCAGGACGTTGGCGGCGTCGCTCATTGGAAGCTCATCTCGTTGCCCGAGCCGCCGCAGGCGAAGCATTCGGGCGTCCACGGCAGGTCCTGCGCCGTCGCGTCGCCGCCGTCGAGCGGGACGCGCAGGTGGCGCGCGCGCGCGGCGCGCCGCGTGCCCTCGGCGTCAATGAGGACGAGCAGCGCCTCGCTCGCGGCGAGCGTTCCCGCGACGACGCTCGCGGCGCCCTCGGGCACGGGGACGGCGGCGACGAGGGGCACGTCGAGCGGCGCGTGCGG
>DATAZS010000030.1:0-5257 GCA_036271915.1 Polyangia bacterium | reverse complement strand
AAGCATCTAAGCGGGAAGCTGACCTCCAGATTAGGAATCCCGAGGCGTAAGCCTCCTAAAGACCCCTCGTAGACCACGAGGTTGATAGGCTGGGTGTGGAAACGCTGTAAGGCGTGGAGCTAACCAGTACTAATCGGTCGTGCGGCTTGGTCACCATTATTTTCTTTCTTTGATCGCGATTCACCGTTTATGAGGTCGAGTCGCTTGATTGCGACACTCAAGACACTTTGCAAGATTCTCCATCGACAAACGCTGCACGCTTGCAGCGTTGCGCAGCCGATGGAAACAGTTTTCCGGCGGTCTTACCGAAGGGGCCACACCCGATCCCATCTCGAACTCGGAAGTTAAGACCTTCAGGGCCGATGGTACTGCAGGGGGAACCCTGTGGGAGAGTAGGTCGCCGCCGGGAATTATTTGAAAGTCCCCTGAGCTCGCTGGCTCAGGGGATTTTTTTTGCCCTGAGCTCAAATCGACGTCGTTGTCGCTGTCGCCGCTCGCGTGGGGTTCGATATTGGGACGGTCCGCGGATGGCGTCTCGGAGACGCCGCCGCCCCGTCAGTCGCCCGCGGGGCTGTTCTCGACGGGCGCGTTGCGTGCGTTGTAGCGGCGCAGGTAGCTGTCGACGGCCTTCTGTGCGTCGATGCGGATGCTGCGCGCGTACTCCATGACGTAGCCGCGCACGTAGACGGCGGCTGGCATGTCGGCGAAGCGCTCGTCCTCGATGGCGCGCAGGTGACGCTCGCTGATCTTCGTGCGGTGCGCGATATCACCGAGCTCGATGCCGCGCGCCTCACGGATCTTCTTCAAGACGGCGCCGCTCACGTCGTCGCCCATGTCGATGACGGGCTCGGGCGACTCGTGACGCTCGTCGGGTGCCGCGCCTGGCAGGCCGGGGCGGCGCGCGTTGTTGGCCGCCGCGGCGCGCACGGCGCGCGCGAGGTCCGCCTCGGGCAGCGCGAGATCGTAGATGCGCCGCCGTTCGGGCGCGAACAGTGTGTCGTGCGCGGCGTTGGCGCGCGCGTGCAGATCGGTCAGCTCCTGCTCGTCGTACAGCCCGGCGATTACAGGCGACGACGCGCCGTAGATTTCCTTGAGCGTGCGGTAGGCGCGGCGCACCTCCTCGTCGCTGACGCCGGGCTCGGTCTCGAGGATCTCGTAGTAGGTCTGCTCCTCCTCGAGGCGCATCGGGCCGGTCGTGGCGGTTCGCTCTCCGTCCGACCCTTGCGATCCTTGCGAAAGCACGCGCCGCGCGATGCGCTCGATGTTCTTCGCGACCTTAGCCTCGGGGTACTCGGCCATGAGCGGCCGGCGCCGACGCGCGGCGAGCCATACCGTCTCGTCGGACTCGACGTGGCCGAGGTAGTCGAACGCGTGTCCGAGCCGCCGTCGAGCCGCCGCTTGCATCCATCCGCCAAGCTTGAGATCCGGCAGCGTGCGCGTCTGGTTGACGATGAAGCGCGGTCGGTAACGGCGAATCTCCTGCTCGAGCCGCTCGGCTGGGCCGGCGCCGTCGCGGGCCGCGCGGTACAGGTCGAGCGCGGCGCGCGGCGGCCCCTGCGGGTTCGTCACGAGCTTGTCGAGGCCGCGCGTCGTGCGCAGGCGGCGCACGAAGCCGCTCTTCACGAAGCGGTAGGTCGCCTCGATCGACGCCGGGTCGGGCAGCGTCACGATCACGGGCACGTCGGCCGCGAGCCACAGATCGAGCACGAGCGTCGAGTCGGGTGGCCCGAGATCGAGCACGACGTAGTCGACCTCGAGATCATGGATCGCGGCGAGGATGCTCTTTGCGGTCTGCTTGGGCCGCGTCGACCCAAAGGCCGAGCCCTCGCCGCCGATGAGACCGACGCCCGCGACGGGCGTGTCGACGATGAGCTCGGTGAGCCCCTCGACCTTCGCGCGCAGGAACTCGCCAAAGCCACGCGGCGGGCGCGGCGCGCCCAGCAGCAGGTGCAGCGACCCGCCCGCGGGATCGGCGTCGATGGCGACGACCTTCTTGCCCGTCTGCGCGAGATATACGGCGACGTTGGCCGCGAGCAGCGAACGCCCCGTGCCACCGCGACCCGCTGCGAACGCGATGATGTGCGCGCGCGCAGGGCTTTCGCTGTCTTCGATCAACGGCTCCGGCAACGGCTCCGTGGGGTCGGCGGCGGGCGCCGACTCGGCGGCGTCGACCTCGGGCGCCTCGGGATCGGCAAATTCGACGGGCTCGTCCGCGCCGCCCTCAGCCTCTGGAGGCTTGGCGTCGATCTCGACATCGATCTCGTCGTCCGCGGACGTTGCCATGAGCGGTGGTCGTTCTACACCGCCGGCGGCCGCAGGGCGCCGATTTTCTGGCGCGCCGCCCTTGTTCGTCCGGCGACAAGTGCGCACAGGAGTCGAGGGAGGCGATCATGGCGACTCAAATACTCGATCCGAAGATCGTCGCGAGCCGATGTCTCGCGGCGTGGAGCAGCGGAGACTTCGATGCGGCGCGCGTGCTGCTCGACGACCACGTGCAGTTCACGGGGCCGCTCGGCCACACCGAGGGCGCCGACGCATACATCGACGGTGTGCGCGGCTTCGCGAAGACCATCGCGAGCGTCGACCAGCGCCGCGTCTTCGGCGACGGAGAGGACGTGTGCATCATCTACGACCTCGTGACGAAGACGGCGCGCGCGCCCATCCCGACGGCGGGCTGGTACCGCGTGCGCCACGGCCGCGTCGTCTCGGTCAACGCATTCTTCGACGCGCGGCCAATCGCGCCGAAGCCCGCGTAGCGCTACGTGCTCTCGTCGTCCTTGAGCTCGACGTTCCAATAGGAGGCGTCGGCGATACCTAAGAACGGCAGCCATTCGCGGTGGCGGACCTTGCCGCCGTTCGTGCGGAAGGTGGGCGTCCACCGCGGCCGCGCCGGCACCTTGAGCAGCTTCAAGCCGGCCTGCACGGGCGTGCGCGCGCCCTTCGACAGGTTGCACTCGATGCAGCAGCACACGACGTTCTCCCAGGTCGTTCGGCCGCCCTGCGCGCGCGGCACGACGTGGTCGAGGTTGAGCTCGACGCGCGGCAGCTCCTCGCCGCAGTACTGGCACGTGTTGCCGTCGCGCATGTAGATGTTGTGCCGCGAGAAGCGGACCTTCGTGCGTGGGATCCGGTCGTACAGCTGGAGAACAATGACGCGCGGCACGCGGATCGTGCGCGTCACGGTGTGGATGACGTCGTCGTCACCCACCTCGGCCCGCAGTTGCGCCCAGCTCTCGAAGTCGAAGGTCTTGAACTGCGGATCGACGACCCGCGCGACACCCAGGTAAAGCAATGAGAACGCCCGCCGGACGTTCGTCACGTGGATGGGCTGGTAGTGCCGATTGAGGACCAGGACGGCGCTGTTGGTCATCGAGGGGCTCGTGAAGAAAATGTAGCAGGCGAATCTCGCGCCTGCAAAAGGCCGCAGGGCGGGGCGCGTGACTTTTGGGCTAACATTCGGCGGCCGTGAGCATTCAGCCCGTCTCCGCGCTCGTCGCCGCCATCGTGAGCTTCGCGATCGGCGGCTCCGTGCTGCTGCGCGAGCCGCGTCGCCGCGCGCACGTCCTGTTCGCGACGCTGTCGTTCAATATCGCGGCCTGGAGCCTGATCTCGTTCTTTGCCAAGCGCTTCGACGCGCCGTTCTTCTCGTGGCTCGCGCTCATGGTGGCGGTCTCGCTGCCCGCGACGGCGCAGCGGTTCTTCCAGGCCTTCCTCGGCGACGAGGCGGGGCCGCCGCCGCTGTCGCGCTCGACGGTCGTGGGCGCGGGCGTGCTCTACACATTCCTGTTCTTCTCGCGCTTCATCGAGCCGCTGCACACGACGACCTGGTTCGGCGTCCTGTTCCTCACCTACGTGTTCGCGGGCCTGTACCTCTCGATCTTCTATCTGTACCGGCGCTACCGCGCGACGCCCTCGCGCGTCGAGAAGACGCGCCTCCTCTACATGCTCGTGGGCGGCTTCGCGACGGTGACGTCGGCGCTGCTGACGTACATCCCGCACGCGCCCAGCTTCGGCAGCGTCTTCATCATCGTCTACCTGTACTTCCTGTCGCAGAACCTCGTGCGCTACCGCCTGCTCGATCTCAACGAGCTGCTGGGCCGCATGGTCGTGCTCGGCACGCTCGTCTTCATCCTGACGTTCATCTACGGCGTGCTCGTCAACTGGGTCGAGCCCGAGGAGCACGGCCTCTTCTTCTTCAACTCGCTGCTCGCGTCGGCGACGATCGTCATCCTCATCGAGCCGCTGCGCGGCCGCGTCGAGGCCGCCATCAATCGGTGGATGTTCCAGGAGAAGTACGAGCTCGGGCGACGCATAGAGACGCTGCGCGCCGACCTCGCGAACGTCATCGACATGCGCGTGCTCGTGCCGCGCGTGCTCTCGGCGCTCGAGGACTCGCGCCGCATCACGCACGCGTCGATCTACCTCGCCGACCCCGACGGCTCGGGCTTCGAGCTCACGGGGCACGTCGGGCCGCGGCCCGAGGCGCACTTCGACGCCATCACGAACCGGGCGTTCTTCGAGCGGCTGCGGCGCGCGGGCGTCGTGTCGCTCGAGGGCGTCGAGCGCGAGGTCGCGGCGCGCCGCACGACGACGGAAGAGCTCGAGAGCCTCCAGCTCATGCTGCGGGTCCTCGAGCAGATGAACGGTTCTGTTGTTCTGGGCTTCTCGGGCGAGGACCAGCTGCTCGGAATGCTCGTGCTGCGCGACGAGCGCCTGCGCGAGGCCTATTCGACGGACGAGATCGAGCTCTTTCGCTTGGTGGCGACGACGATCGGCGTCACGCTGCAGAACTCGCAGGTGTACGAGCGCATGAAGGAGCGCGATCGCCTTGCGGCGCTCGGCCAGATGGCGGCCGGCCTCGCGCACGAGATTCGCAACCCGCTGGCCAGCATCAGCGGCGCCACCGGCATCCTCTCGCGCGGCCAGGCCTCTGCAAGCGATCGCGCAGAGTGCCTGGACATCCTCGCGAAAGAATCGCAGCGCCTCAACAAGCTGCTCACCAACTTTCTCGATTTCGCGCGTCCCCGCCTGCCGCGCATGCAAACCACCGAGCCCGCCGAGCTCATCCGCTCCGTCGTCGCGCTCGCTCAGCACAGCGCCGCGCAGCAGCACGTCGCGCTTGAAGTGCGTCCCGAGGAGCGCGATCGCGAAATCGAGTGCGACCCCGAGCAGATCAAGCAGCTTCTCTTGAATCTCATCCTCAACGCGGTGCAGGCGGCGGGTGACAGCGGCCACGTCATCATCCGCAGCTTCTTCT
>DATAZS010000029.1:0-10615 GCA_036271915.1 Polyangia bacterium | reverse complement strand
TCAACATGGCGAACGGCCTGAACTCGGTCAACGGCCTGTCGTCGATCAACGGCCTCATGACGTCGGACGTCGGTCGCCAGACGGTCCAGTACATGGTCCACTGCGCGCTCGGCTCCAGCGACACGCTCGTCAAGCAAGACCAGTACGGCAACAACTTCACGTTCCAGGGTGGCATTGGCCTCGCGCCGAGCTACAAGACTGGCGGCTGTAACAAGGACTGCACCGAAATGCTGTCGGCCTGCATGATGGCCCACATCAACACGTCGGGCACGCACATCCCTCTGTACATGGACGGCCCCGACTCGCTCGGCTGGGGCCAGTCGCCCTGGTTCCCCACGCGTGAGGGCACCTTCTTCGGCCAGATCATGGTGACGAACGCCAAGAACGCGCTCGACGGCTACTACTGCAACGGCCCCGGCACGGATCAGAACGTCGTCCCCGGCCGCATCGGCGCCACCCAGGGCGCCGTGCCTTACGCCGACGCTTGGCCGAAGTCGGCGGGCTTCGACGGCATGTGCGACACCAAGCACAGCACCGGCCAGTGCACGACGTACACCTCGTCGGGCAAATCTTCTCCCGACGGCGACACGTCGTGCACGCTGAACGGCACGACGTGGAAGCACCCCGTCACCGTGTGGCGCAGCGTCACCTACCAGGCCGAGGACGCGCAGGGCGGCGGCATCGTGAATGGCAAGTGGCAGGCGGGCGCCTACGGCTTCGTCTCGAACGGGTGCACTCCGAACTCCAACGGCTGCGCCATCATCGCCGACACGCTCAATGGCATGGGCAAGCGCATCGGCTACATCGGTCCGAGCAAGGGCGTTCTGTTCCAGAACGTGAACGTCGCCGACTCGGGGACAAACAACATCGTGGTGTACTACACGAACGGCGACGCGTTCGACCAGACGCGCTATCTCTCGTTCGTCGTCAACGGCGGCGCGGCCCAGGTGAAGCCCTTCGGCGGCCTCGAGGATTGGCGGCACCCGCGCGGCTCGGCCATCAGCCTCTCGGGCTTCAAGTCCGGCACGAGCAACACCATCAGCGTCACCGCGGACGCCACGCACGCCGCGCCCGACCTCGACTGGATCGAGGTCGTCAACAGCGACTCGACGGTTCCTCAGACGGGCCTCTGCCAGCCGTCCCTCTGGAACGTCACGGCGTCGGTGAACAGCAGCGACGCGCAGGGCGCCACCGACAGCAACGGCGCGAATCGCTGGAGCACGAACCGCGCGATGAAGGTCGGCGACTACTACCAGATCGACTTCACGGGCACCGTTCACCTGAGCAAGCTCACGATGGACAACCGGGCCGGCTCGCAGAACGATTACCCCGCGACGTACGCGGTCTACGCGTCGAGCGACGGCTCGACGTTCAGCAGCACGCCCTTCGTGACGGGCTCGGGCACGCCGAACCAAACGGTCATCTCGTTCCCCGAGGAGACGATTCGCGCCGTCCGAATCAAGGTGACGGGCGCGACGAGCAACTACTGGTCGATTCTGAACTTCCAGACGGACTGCTCGCTGTAACCAAGCTCCGCAACAACGTTCAATGAAACGGGGCGTCCCAACCGGGGCGCCCCGTTTGTTTTGTGTGCGAGCCTTCGACCGGCGTCATTCGTGAGATGCTGTCCCCTCTTCGGCGAGGGGTGTCATGCAGCGATCGGTGGAGCGGAAGGCGCGTTCATTCGAGGAGGGCCAACGCCTCGTCTTGGAGCGCGCCGCGGGCGGCGTGCCGCTGCGGGATCTGTTGGAGGACATCACGCTGCTCATCGAGCAGCAGCGCCCGGGTCACATGCGGTGCTCGCTCTTGCTGCTCGACCGCGCGCACGGGGTCGTGCGGCACGGCGCCGCGCCCAGCCTGCCCGCGGAGTTCGTGCGCCGGATCGACGGATCGAGCATCGGTCCGCAGGCGGGGTCGTGCGGCACGGCCGCCTACCTCGGCGAGCGCGTCATCGTCGAAGACATCGCGACGCCCCCCGCGTGGGTGGACTATCGCGCGATCGCGCTGCCGCTCGGGCTGCGCGCGTGCTGGTCGAGCCCCATCTTCTCGACGTCGCGCGACGTGCTCGGGACGTTCGCGATGTACTACGGCGAGCCGCGCGGCCCCGACGCGGACGATCTCGAGCTCGTCGAGCAGGCGACCCACCTGGCCGCGATCGCGATCCAGCGCGACCGCGCCGAGGCCGCGCTGCGCAAGACGATGCTCATGCGGCAGATCGTGTTCGACGGCGTCGTCGACGTCTTGTACTCGATCGATGTCGACGCGCACGGCGTCTTTCGCTTCCAGTGCGTCAACCACGCGTTCACGCGCGCCACGGGCCTCGCCGAGACCGACGTCGTCGGCCGCCTCGTGAGCGAGGTCATCCCGCCGACCGCCTACGCCGCGACGGTCGAGCGCTATCGCGCCTGCATTCGCGAGCACGCCACGCAGCGATGGGAAGAGGTCTGGAGGTTTCCGACGGGCAAGCGGTACGGCGCCGCCTCGATCTCGCCCGTCTTCGACGACGAGGGCGCGTGCACGACGCTCGTAGGCACCGTCCACGACGTCACGGAGCGCAAGGCCTCCGAGGAGCGCATTCGTTATCAAGCGGCGCTGCTCGACCGCGCCAATGACGCGATCGTCGTGCGCGATCTCGACGGCACCGTGCGGTACTGGAACGAGGGCGCGACGCGCGTCTACGGCTGGACGGCGGCCGAGGCCGTGGGGCACCGCGTGGCCGAGCTCATTTACCCGGGCGTCACCGACGCGTTCGAGCGCGCGCAGCGCTGCGTGAACGATCTGGGCGCGTGGAAGGGAGAGATCGAGCAGCGGAACAAGAGCGGCGGCGCCCTCACGATCGACGCGAGCTGGACGTTGTTGCGCGACGAGCGCGACCGCCCGCTGTCCGTGCTCGCCATCAACACGGACGTCACCGAGCGCAAGAAGGTCGATCGGCACCTGCTGCGCGCGCAGCGCATGGAGAGCCTCGGTCAGCTCGCGGGCGCGATCGCGCACGACTTCAACAACATCCTCGCCGCCATCCTCGCCAACACGACGATGGGGAAGCTCGAGGCCGCCGCGGACGCCGCGAGCGGCCCCTTCTTCGACGAGATCGAGCGCGCGGGCGCGCGCGCCACGGCGCTCGTGCGGCAGATCCTGACCTTCAGCCGCGACCAGGCGCCCAAGCGCGAGCGCGTGAGCTTGCCCGCGATCGTCGAAGAGTCACTGCGCCTCGTGCGGGCGACGGCGCCGCGCGCGATCGAGCTCGACACGGTGATCACGCCCGACGTCCCCGCGATCCTCGCCGACGCCACCCAGGTTCACCAGGTCGTCATGAACCTGTGGACGAACGCCACGCACGCGATCGGCGATTGCACCGGCCGCGTGCGCTTGCGCGTCGAGCGCGCCCAGCTCGAGCGCGGGCTCGTCGACAGCACGGTCGAGCTGCTGCCCGGGACCTACGCGCGCCTCGTGGTCGAGGACACGGGCGCCGGCATGAGCGAGGCCACCCTCGAGCGCATCTTCGATCCGTTCTTCACGACGAAGGAGGCCGGCAAGGGGACGGGCCTCGGCCTCGCCGTCGTCCACGGCATCATGAAGAGCCACCAAGGCGGTATCGTCGTCCGCTCGAAGCCGGGCCTCGGAACGACGTTCACGCTCTATTTTCCGGCGGTGTAGGCGCGTCCGTCAGCTCGGCGGCGCGATCGGCTTCTGGAGCTCGACGTTGATCTGTCCGCGCAGGTTGGCGACCCACGTGTTGTAGTGCTTGTGGATGCGCGTCCCGTCGAACTTGAGAGCCGGCGAGCTGCTCTCGTGCGTGATCGAGAACTCGCTGCCCGTGTAAGCGATCGCGACCGTGGCCGTGAGGGCTTCCTTCTGGATCGTGGCCCTCACGACACCGGGCGCGTCGCTGGCGATGGTCCACCCCTTGTCGACGACGGCGCGGAGGATCGCGTCGTGCACGGCGTGATCGTTCCCCGCCGTCGCGCCGACGACGGGCACGTGGCTGGGGTTCAAGACCGGCCCGAGCGTGGCGCCGCACCCGACGGCGCCCGTCGCGGTGAGCAACGCGAGGCCGATTGAAAAGACGAAGGTCTGAATCTTCTGCGTTCTCATGGGCGGGCAGCGTACACGAAGACGAGCGCGCGCGCCCTCCGTCCGAGAGCCGAGGTCGATACATTTGCGCCATCGCAACTCGTGTGGTTTGCCGACTCAGGATTCTGATGCGGGGTGACACCTTTACCCGCGGCGTGACCGCGCGGCATCTCGTAATTTCGTGTACTCCCGTGTGGGCACATCCCTTGCGAGGACTTCGTGAATGGCGCTCTCCCGATCGATCGAGAAGGTCTTCCTATTCAGCACGCTGCTCTTAGCCGCGGTGGGCTGCGGCTCGACGTCACCGTTGAGCCCCGACGGCGGCGCGACGGGAAAGACGAATCGTGGCGGTGGCGGCGACGCGGATGCCACGTCCCAGGGAACCGCGGGCGCCTCGCATATCTCGGGGAGCGGCGGCGCCGGAGCGAGCGCGATCGGCACCGCCGGGGCGCGCGGCGACGGAGGCGCCGGGACGGGCGCGACCTGCGCCTGGCCCGCCAGCCTCGACACTCCAGACGCCGGCGCGGGAGCGTGCCGGCCTGCGCACGACCTTCTGTCATGTGGGGACGAGCTCTGCCTCAGCAATGATCCGACCCAGTGCCCTGAAGAGAACTCTGTGACCACGCCGATGTCCGACTGCCACGATCTGTGCGGCGCTCAGGAGTTCGCCGTCGTGTGCGGCTCGGTCGGCCCCGGCCCGATCAGCGACCCTCCGGCGGGCTGCCACGGCGAGCTGGCCACGCCCGGTGGAATCGTCTTCTATTGTTGTCCGTGCGTCGACAGCGGCGGCGGTCATGACGGTGGCGGCACGGACGCGATCGCGGCGGGACGCGTCCCGCAGGCCCACCGCGCGAGCGACGCTCAATGCGTCGGCGTCGCGCCCGCAGGCGCAACCTACTGCCCTTCTCTCGCGAGCGCCTTCGCGTCCGATTGCCAGACGGACTCGCAGTGCACGTCGGGAGTGAGCGGACGCTGCGAGAGCAACGGCGGCGGCCCCGCGGGCTGTCACTGCTCGTACGACACCTGCACCCACGACAACGTGTGCAAGGGCGGCCCGTGCGCGTGCCACGGCTCGGCGCACCTGAGCGGCGGCAACGTTTGTGCGCCGGGCAACTGCCAGGTCGATTCGGACTGCGGCGCGGGCGGCTTCTGCTCGCCCAGTCTGTCTCCGACGAGCTGCTACAGCCTGGCCGGCTATTACTGTCACACGCGCGGCGATCAGTGCGTCGACGACACCGATTGCGGAGCGGGCAACGGAGAGAGTTGCATGTACGATGTCGGCGCGCAGCGCTGGCAATGCCAGCAAACGAACATTTCCTCCTGCGCCATCTGACGGAGACTCACGCCGCGGCGACGAGCCGAACGACGAAGAGCACGGCGCCACCCACGGCGATGGCGAAGCTCGCGGCCCGGACGCCACGCTCGCCGAACCACGGGGCGCGGCGCGCCGCGAGCACGAGCGGCAACACGATCGCGAGGACGCCGAGCTGCCCGAGCTCGACGCCCAGGTTGAACGAGACGAGCGCCACGGGCACCTGCGCGCGCGGCAGTGCGATCTCGCGAAGCGCGCTCGCGAAGCCGAAGCCGTGGATGAGCCCGAACGGGAAGGTGATCCGCCAGCGGCGGCGCGCGTCCGTGACGAAGAAGTTCTCGACGCCCACGTAAGCGATCGACAGCGCGATCGCAGGCTCGACGAGGCGCGGGCTCGGCGCGAAGATCGAGAGCGCCGCGAGCGCCAGCGTGATCGAGTGCGCGACGGTGAACGCGGTCACGGCGAGCGCGATCGAGCGGACGCGGCCCCCCACGAGGATGAGCCCGAACAGGAACACGAGGTGGTCGGCGCCCGTGAGGATGTGCTCGACGCCGAGCTTCAGCATCGACCAAGCGAGCGCCGCCGCGCTCGAGGTCGGGCGCGCGTCGCTCAGCGTCCAGGTCGCGTGAGCCCGATCGAGCACCTGCACCTGAGCGTTGCCTACGCGGAAGACGCGCGCCATGTGCCGGTGCCCCGGGGCCAGCGCGTCGAGCATCGGCGCCGCGAGCGTGAGCCGCCGCGGCGTCGCGGCGCACGTGAAGTGAATCTGAAACACGACGCCGCCCTCGGCCTCCATCGCCCACGCACGATCGAGCGTCCCAGGGCAGGCCGCGCCGTCGGCGTCGACGGTCAAGCCGCCCGTGAGCGCGCGCGCCACGGCCTCGCGCCCCGCCGAGATCTCCGTCGAATCGATGTTGCCGTCGTGATCGGTGTCGATGGCGGGCAGCCAGCGCGCGAGCTCGCGGCCGGCCATGCCGAGATCACCGCTCAGCACGTTGCCGATCAAGCGGTACTCGCCGCTCGACAGACCGACGGCGTGCGCGAACGCGGGACGCGCGCGCGCGACGACGACGAGCACCGTCACGACGACGACGACACGCGCGACGCGGTGGTGAGAACGGCTCGTCATCTCGCGGGCGTGGGCAGCTGCGCCAGCGCCGTGCGCCCCGACGACGGCACGAACGGGGCATCGGTCAACGTCCCGAGGAAGGCCACGACGGCGTCGATCTCCGCGTCGCTCATCGGCGGCGGGGCGCCCTCTCGCCGGTTGTAGATCGGCGCGTAGATGTTGACATTGGCGCGATATTTCCCGGGGACGTCGTCGAACTTCTGTCCTTTGGGATAGACGAGGTCGGGCGCGACGGCGCGCCTCGAGTAGAAGGTGACGACGTCGCGCAGGCTCTTGAACACGCCGTTGTGCCCGAAGCTCTCGCGGACGGCGACGTTGCGCAGCGACGGCGTGCGGAAGCTCGAGCACCACTTCGCGTCGATCGAGGGAACCTTCGTGTCTCTGCGCTCGCAAAGGCCGAGATCGAAGCTCGCGGCGGCGCGGCTCGCCGGCAGCTCACGGTTGCGCGGAACGGCGATCGCGTCGTAGCCGTAGTCCGTGAACATCGACTCCGCGGCGTTCGTCGACGTCTCGGCCATGCGGTGACAACCGGAGCACGCGCCGCGCCGCCGATCCTTGAAGACCTCGAGCCCGAGCTTCTCTTGCGCCGTGAGCGTCGCCTCGCCGCGCACGTACGCGTCGTACTTGGAGCTCTGCGGCGTCATCTCGTCGCTCGTTAGAAACGCCTCGAGCGCGACGCCGATCCCGCGCATGACGCCTTTGTCATCCGAGGCTGCGCCGAGCGCGCCGCGAAACTCCCTCGCGTAGGGCCCTCGTACGACCTTCGCCGCGAGCCGGCGCGGCGTCCCCGCGTTCATCTCGTTGGGGTTGAACAACGGTTGCTGGACGAGCTCGGCGACGCTGTCGGAGCGCCCGTCCCAGAAGAACCCGCCGCGGGGCTCGGGCGCCGGTGCCTCGTCGTCCTCGAAGTAGTGGAACTTGGGGACGTACCTCATGTAAAGGACGGACGGCGTCGACCGCCGCGCGAAGTGCGCGGGCCGGCTGCCGAGCGGAACGCCGAGCGCGGAGCCGTGGCGCCCCGAGAACGCGCGCGCCGGATCGTGGCAGCTCGCGCAGCTCGTGCCGGGCGGCTCGGACAAGCGCTCGTCGAAGAAGATCTTCTTACCGAGCGCGACGAGGACGGGATCGTCTGGCGGTCCCTGCCTCGGCGGCACGGGCAGGACGTTCGTGCGGCGCGCGGGCACGACGGGACCGCGCGGGAGCGGAGGCAGCTTCGCGGCGGCCCAGGCCTCCTGCGCGGTCGGCTTCGCCACGGGCGCGCGCTTGCCGCACGCCCCCAGCAGCGCCAACAAGAGCACGGCGCCGGTCGCCCGGCGCCGCACGGATGCCGCGTCCTGTTTCAGGTTCGCGACCGTTACGGGATGTTGTCGTAGGTGCCGACGACGTTGCCGGTGCCGTCCGTGCAGCTGATCTGCGTTCCGGGCGTGCTGTCGCAGACACCGCTGCACGCGACGGGGGCCGCCATCGTGCACACGGCGATGATCGTGCCGTTCGTGCGGTACGACGTGAACTTCCAGTTCTTCGCGCCGACGGCGCCCACGCGGTCCATGACCATGAAGCCGAACTCCTGCGAGTACGCGAACGCGTTGATGACCGTGCTCGGCGCCGGGAGATCACTGTTGGGGTTGAACATCGCGGGCAGCGCGGAGTCGAGGTTGTCGCCGCCGTTGCCGGCCACGAACGTCGCCGGGTGGTTGCTCGAGAAGTTGAAGGCCTGGAAGTCGTGCACGTGGCCGTGGATCGCGATGCCCGTGTTCGGCGGGTAGTAGTTGCCCGGATAGGCGGCGTTCATGACCGACTGGAGGCCGGGGCTGCCGAGCGTGGGCGGGTTCGCCGCCGAATAGCCGAGCACGGGGTGGTGGACGGTGAAGATGTTGAGCAGGTTCGCGTTGCTCGTGAGGCTGCCCGCCTCGGCGAGCTCGCTCGTGTACGGCTGAAAGGCCGCGGGCGCATAGGCGGTCTTCGAGACGTTCGACGAGTCGAACGCGACGAACTGCGTGTCGCCGAGCGTGACGCCCCACGGATCGTTGTAGTTGCCCGTGTTGTCGTTCGCCGGATCGTTGCAGGTCTTGACGCCGCTCGCGTCGAACGGGCTCGGGTCGAGGTAGCGGTACCACCCCTGGCCAGCGCGGTTGCAGACCTCGTGATTGCCGCGGACCATGATCCAGGGCGCCGCCACGAGGAGCGGCGCGGCCGGCGCGAAGAAGTCCGCCGCCCACGCGTCCGAGCCGTAGCCCCAGGCCTGACCGGCGCAGGCCGTGTTGCCCGGGGGGCAGGGATTGTCGCGGTACTCATAGTCGCCGACGTGAACGACGAGGTCGGGCTGCATGCCAGCCGTCACGGAGGAGATGACCGAGAAGGGCCACTGCGTGGGATCGCCGCAGGCCTGATAGACGTTGCCGATCGAGATGCGGCACCCCGTGTCGCCGACGATGACGACGCGGTTGACGACCGCCTTCGGCAGCGGCAGCTTGACGCCGGCCACGGTGGCGACGGCCGCGCCCGCGGGCAGCAGGAACTCGCACGTCGTCGTCGTGAACACCGACGGCTTCGAGTTGCCCGACGTCATGGCCGCGGCGATTGTCGTGTCGGTGCTCGTCGTGCGGATGGGCAGCGTGGCCGGCAGCGCGCGAACGGTCATGGGGCTCGTCACGCCGTCGACGGTGATCGACGGGCAAACGTTGTAAGGCGTGAGGAGGCGGGCGATCGCTTGGTTGTTCGCGCCGATCTCGACCCACGTCGTCTCGGCGAGCGCGGCGTCCGACGGACAGGCGAGCTGCGCGTTGAAGGTGTCGCTGCAGCCCGGGTCGCCGTCGGTGACCGTGAGCGTGAGCGACGCGATACCGGGCGCCGCGCACGTGAACGTCGGGTTCTGCGCCGTCGCGCTGCTGAGCGTGCCCGACGTCGTCGTCCACTGGTACGAGACCGGCTGCGGGCCGTTGTCGGGATCGACGGCGGCGCTCGAGACCGCGATCGTGTTCCCCGTGGGCGGCGTCGAGCTCACCGAGTTGATCTGCGGACAGGCGTTGATCGTGCCGTTCACGAGGACGCTGCCCGTCTTGTGCGCCAGGCTGCAGTCGATGACGACCGATACGGCCGTCGTCGCGCCCGCGACGACGTTGAACGCCGCCGACGTGCCCCTGCAGGTCGTCGTCGTGTCGTTCGCGGTCCCGGTCAGCGTGAGCGAATACCCGGACGCGGCCACGATGTCGCCGATGAGGGCGCCGACCGTCGACGAACCCGCGACGTTGATCGTGCCGGCGTACGAGCCCGGGCCAGAGATCGCGTACGACACCGTGCTCAGCGAGACGCCCGGCGCCAACTGCAGCGCGAGGTTCACGGAGCCGATGCCACTGCCGGGAGTGTCGGTCGAGGCGCCGCCCGCGCATCCGACGAGCGATGAGACGGCAACGAGAGATACGACTTTCAAGATCCGATCGAGCTTCACCACGAGGCCTCCGATGGCAGGTAAGACGTCACGAGTCGCCCGCGTGTGAACCAAGAACCGTGCCACGACGACACGTCGGTAGAACCTCGATCTACTCCGGCATTTTTGGCCCGAGCGCTCACCATCGAGCGGGGAGGTCTCCGGGAATCAAACGGCGGTTCCGGTTTTCAAAACCAACCATTAGGGGACTCGCGCGGTCAGATCGCATTGATGACGACGTGACTCACGGACCGTAGGGAACGTTTCGGAAGTCGAAGACGCGCCTCCAGGAATCGAACGGCGCCGCCCACGATCGTGGGCGCTCCCACCGATGGGCCCGATCGAGATCGTCAGCGATTACGCGGCTCGTGCGCTTCGCACACGAGCAGATCGGCTCTTGGCCTGGCTCTTGATGCAGGGACGCGCCGACCCGCGCGTGTTGCGCGTGTCGATCTCGAGGACGGCGGTTCGGAGGACTACGATGACGAGAACAATCGGCAAGATGTCGATGTTGGCTTTGGCCTTCTGTGGATATGCGTCGCTTGCGGGCTGTAACGCTGGCACGCCTGGGAATTCCGGCTCGATCACGAGCCAGAACGCGACGGGCGCCGTGAGCTTCGCGCTCACGCTGGTTCCCGGCGTCACGCTGCCAAGCGCGAGCTACACGATCACG
>DATAZS010000028.1:0-15309 GCA_036271915.1 Polyangia bacterium | reverse complement strand
CGGCGCGGGCACGCGGCGCGAGGCGACGCGCGCGGCGTTCATCGCGGCCAGTCCCGATCTCGGCGCGGACACCTGGCGGCGCACCGCCCAGATCCTCGACGGCTACGCGCGGCATTGGAGCGAGCTCTACACCTCGACGTGCGAGGCCACGCAGCTGCGCGGCGAGCAGTCCGCCGACGTCATGGATCTCAAGATGGACTGTCTCGGCCAGGCGCTCGACGGCCTGCGTTCTGTGACGAGCATCTTTGCAAAGGCGGATCGGGGCGTCGTTATGCAATCCGTCGACGCGGCGCTCGCGCTGCCAACGCTCGACCGCTGCAAGGACACGCAGGCGCTGCGGGCCGTCGTGCCGCCGCCCACGGACAAGGCGGCGCGCGCGCGCGTCGACGAGCTGCGCCGCCGCAACGCCGACGTGAAGGCGCTCTTCGACACTGGACGCCTCGATGAGGCGCACCGCCGTGCGGCCGAGTTGCTCCGCGTCGCGCCCGACCTTCACTACGCGCCGCTCATGGCCGAGATCGAGCTCAACGCCGCCGGCGTGGACATCGAGATGGTCCAGCTGACCACCGGGGAGGCCCTGGCCGAGCGCGCGGTTTGGACGGCGCTAGAATCGAAGCAGGACGAGCTCGCCGCCACGGCGGCCATCGTGCTCGCGGGCGAGCTCGGCGACGCTGGGATGTCCGAGCGCGAGCGGCAATGGGAGAAGCTGGGCGCCGCGCTGCTCGCGCGCATGGGACCGGGGCACGACGTGCTGCGGTCGTGGCTCATGCAGGCCCGCGGAAACGTCGCCGAGCGCGAGCGGCGATACAAAGACGCGCTCGCGGCGTACTCCGAGGCCGTCGCGCTCAAGGTCCGCGCGCTCGGCCCCGATCACCCCGACGTCGCGCGCTCGATGGATTCGCTCGGACAGGCCCTCGAGGAGATGGGCCAGCATGAAGCGGCGCTCGCGCAGAGCCAGCGCGCGCTCACGATCGCGGAGAACGCCTCGGGCAAGATGAGCCCCGCGCTCGTCTACATCGTCAGCAACCGGGGCGAGATCTTGAACTCGCTCGGGCGCGGCGAGGACGCTGTCCGAACCTTCGAGCGCGCGCTCGCGCTCGTGCGCGCATCGATGTCCGAGGACGCGCCCTTCGCGGCGTTCCCGCTGACGGGCCTCGGCAAGGCCTACCTCCTGCTCGGTCGGAACGACGAGGCGGTCTCGACGCTCGAGCGCGCGCTGCGCATCCGCGAGAAGGGCGATCGGATCTGTCAGCGGCTGGGCGAGACGCGCTTCGCGCTCGCGCGGGCGCTCGTGGCACGCGGGCGCGCGGACGATCGCGCCCGCGCCCGCGCGCTGGGCGTCGCCGCTCACGACGCCTACACCGGCTGCAAGTGGTACGAAGCGGACGGCGCGACCGTCGACCGGTGGCTCGCCGCGACGCCGCAGCGCCGCTGAGGCTCACACCTCGAGGCCGGCGCTCGGGCAGAACGGGGCCAGCGTGCAGCCGCCGCAGTTGGGCTTGCGCGCGAAGCACACGCGGCGCCCGTGCCAGATGATCTGGTGCGAGAAGCGGATCCAGCTGCCGTGCGGGATCACGGTCATCAGATCCTGCTCGATCTTCTTCACGTCGGACGCGCGCGTGAGGCCGAGGCGCATCGCGAGGCGCTGGACGTGCGTGTCGACGACGATGTTCTCGGCGAGGCCGTACGCCGTGCCGAGCACGACGCCCGCCGTCTTGCGCGCGACGCCCGGCAGCTTGACGAGGTCGGCCAGCGTGCGCGGCACCTCGCCGCCGTAGTCCTTCTGGATCATCGTCGCCGTGCCCTTGAGGCTCTTGGCCTTCTGGCGGAAGAAGCCCGTCGTGCGTATGAGCGCCTCGAGCGTGGGCAGCGGCGCCTTCTCCATGGCCGCCGCCGTCGGGTACTGCTTGAACAGCGCGGGCGTCACCATGTTGACGCGATCGTCGGTGCACTGGGCCGACAGGATCGTCGCGCACACCAGCTGGAACGGCGACTCGCGATCGAGCTCGCAGTCGACGTCCGGGTAGAGATCCTCGAGGCCGTCGAGGATCGAGCGCACGCGCTTCGGCTCGGGCGGCCACGGTCCGCGGCGCGGTTTGCGCGTGGCCTTCGTCACGAGCCGCGCCTTGCCGAGCGGCGCCTTCGAGGCGGTGGAATTGGACTTCACCTTCGCTCGCGCGCGCGCCTTGGCGTGGACCGGCATCGACGGCCGTTATAGCATCGCGACACCCGTGAAAAAGCCCGAAGACGAGACGCTCGAAGACATGGACGAGGAGCTCGCGCGCGTGCGCCGCGAGGCGGACGGCGTCGACATCTACAAGTACCGCCGGCGATTTCGCTTCCTCAAGGCCGTCGTGCTGGGCGCGGCGCTCGCCGGGCTCGTGTCGCTCATCATGGCGATGCTCGACGGCAAGAAGAACCCGTGCGAGCTCGTGCAGCACTACGTCTGTCAGAAGGATCCGAACGGCCTGCAGTGCAAATCTTACGCGGGCATCGTCGACGAGTCGGTGCACGAGACGTCAGCCGAGATGCGCTCGAACATCCGCTCGCAGTGCCAGTCGAAGATCGAGCGCGTCAAGGAAGAGGACGGCGTAGATCTCAAATAGCCCTCAAATAGCCCTCAAGGGACTTAAGCGAACGAGGATGGGAGCTCACGTATCGCGGTCGCCGTCGCGCTGGCGGCATCGCTGGCCGCGTGCGACGCTCGGGCCTCGATGACAGCGCCGCGACGGTGCCTAGCGAGGACGCGTCGGCGACGGACGCGTCCTCGCTCGCAAAGAGCGAGGCGGGCGCCACGGCAGCCTGCGAGGCCGCCTCCGATGGCTGGGATTTCGTCGCAAGGCTCGACACATCGAACTGCACGAGCCGGGCTCCCGCGGCCTGCCTACCCGCCGTCGCGACGACCGAGCAAATCGTTGAAGCACTGATCCAAATCGCTCACGACTCGGGCTGCGTTCTTCCTCCTGAAGTCGACGCTCGCGTCGAGTTCGTCGGCGGTTGCGCGACACTTTTTCAATCGAGTGAGCCGCCCCGCGACGATCCGTTCCCGCGCTGCTTCGCAACCGCGCTCTCCGTTGCGCGCGTCGGCTGCGCCGACCAGCTCTCCTGCGTCCTCGTGCAACTCGCGGGACTCCCGCCGTAGCGGCTCAGACGAAGATCTTGCCCGGGTTCAGGAGGTCCTGCGGATCCCACAGGCGCTTGAGGCGCTTCTGCCACCCGATGACCTCTTCGGACTGCTCCCACGCCATGTAGCGCGCCTTCGAGATGCCGATGCCGTGCTCACCCGACAGCGTGCCACCGAGGTCGAGCGCCGCGCGGAACACGCCCGCGAGCGCGCTTTGGATGCGCGCGGCGACGGCCTCGTCCTTGTGGTCCTCGTCGGTGAGCACGTTGACGTGCAGGTTGCCGTCGCCCGCGTGGCCGAACGTCGCCGTCATGAGGCGCTCCTTCGCGGCGATGCCGTCGACGCGCTTCAACATCTCGGCGATTGAGCCGGGTGGCACGACGATGTCCTCGGACAGCTTGAACGCGTGCGCCGAGCGCAGCGCCTTCGAGCAGCCACGGCGCGCGCCCCAAAGGCGCTCGCGGTCGGCGTCGTCGCGCGCGACGATGACGTCGGTCGCGCCCAGCTCCTCGCACAGCTGCCCCGCGCGCAGCAGGCTCGCCTCCATGCCCTCGGGCTCGCCGTCGAGCTCGATGAGCACGAGCGAGCCCGCGCCCTCGGGGAACGTGAACGCCGCCTTCGGGCGCACGTGATCGATCGTCGCCTTGTCCATGAGCTCGAGCGCGCGCGGTCGGTAGCCCTTTCGAATGATGCCGCTCACGGCGCGACCCGCCGTCATGGCGTCAGGCATGATCGCGATGAGCGTGCCCACGGCCTCGGGGCGCCCCACGAGCTTCACGGTGATCTCCGACGTGACGCCGAACGTGCCCTCGCTGCCCACGAACAGCGCCGTGAGGTCGTAGCCCGTGACGCCCTTGGGCGTCTTGCGCCCGAGGCGCAGCGTCTCGCCGCCCATGAGCGTCACGACGAGGCCCAGCGTCCAGTCGCGCGTGACGCCGTACTTGAACGCGCGCGGCCCGCCCGCGTTCTCGGCGACGTTGCCGCCCATCGAGCACATCGCGAGGCTCGCGGGGTCGGGCGCGTAGAACATGCTCTGCGCCTCGACGGCCGCCTGCAGGTCGCCGTTGACGACGCCCGGCTCGACGATCGCGATGCGGTCGTCGACGCTGATGTCGATGATGCGCTTCATGCGCTCCGTCGACAGCACGAGCCCACCTCGCACGGGTAGCGCGCCGCCCGTCATGCCCGTCCCCGTGCCGCGCGGCGTGACCGGGATCTTGTGCTCGGCCGCGAGGCGCAGCACGAGCTCGATCTCGGCGCGCGTGTCGCACAGCACGGCGGCATCGGGCGGAAACACGCCGCGCCCCGACTCGTCGCGCGCGTAGGGCTCGAGCGTCTCGGCCGTCTGCAGCACGCGGTCCTTCCCGATCTCCCGACTCAGCAGCTCAGCGACGTCGACGGCCACTCATTCCCCCAAAACAAAAAGCGGAAGCACCGAGGGTGCTCCCGCTTGAAAAAGATCGAAGTGCGCGTCCAAGAACCAGCCCGGGCGCGACGCCTCGTTGAAAACGTTTAAACGCTGAAGGAGCTGCCGCAGCCGCACGTCGACTTGACGTTCGGGTTCTGGAACTTGAACCCGGCGCCCTGCAGGCCCTCGACGTAGTCGACCTCGGTACCGACGAGGTACATGAGGCTCATCTCGTCGCAGATGAGCTTGACGCCCTTGACGTCGAACGAGCGGTCCGTCTCCTGGGCCTGGTCGAAATAAAGATCGTACGAGAAGCCCGAGCAGCCGCCGCCCTGAACCTTGAGGCGCAGCGCGTAGCCGTCCTCGATGTTCTCCTCGGTGCGGATCTCGCGAACCTTCTCGGCGGCCTTGTCGGACAGCGCGACGAGCGGCGCGTCCGCTGCATCCGCGTGGTCGGCGTGAGCGGGCAGCGGGGATGGGGTCTGCGTCTCGGGGTTCTGGGTCTCGACGGGAGCGAGTGACATGCCGGACAGTATAGTCGACGCGCTGGGCGGCGCCAATGGACGCGAGGCGCCGTGTGTAACTTCTACACCGCGGCGCGCCGCCAGCTTGCCGACCGGGCCCTTCTCGGCAAAAATGCCTGACTCCCACGGGGCATGTCACCCGTGCGGGCGATCGACATCACAAGGTCCCGGCGCGTTCGCCGGTTCGCAGGAGCAAGCAGAGATGAGCTTCGGAAAAGTTCTCAAGGACGTGAAGGCCAAGATTCGCGAGACCGACGTGGATTCGGTGCGCAAGGTCGTCGAGGCGGCCAAGGGCCAGTCGGGCGACGGCAACGGGCACGGCCCCATCCTGATCGACGTCCGCGAGAAGGACGAGTGGCTCGAGGGCAGCATCCCGGGCGCGCGCTGGATCCCGCGCGGGTTCCTCGAGCAGCGCATCGAGGACCAGGTCCCCGAGACGTCGTCCGAGATCGTTCTTTATTGCGCGGGCGGCACGCGCTCGGCGCTCGCGGCGCGCTCGCTCGAGGAGCTCGGCTACACGAACGTCAAGTCGCTCGCGGGCGGGTTCTCGGCGTGGAAGCGCGCTGGGCTTCCCTTCGATCGCCCGTACACGATGACGCAGGAGCAGTCGATCCGGTACTCGCGCCACACGATGCTGCCCGAGATGGGCGAGGCGGGGCAGATCAAGCTGCTCAAGTCGAAGGTGCTGTGCCTCGGCGCGGGCGGGCTCGGCTCGCCGGCGGGCCTCTACCTCGCGGCCGCGGGCGTCGGCACGATCGGGTTCGTCGACGACGACACGGTCGACGCGTCGAACCTGCAGCGGCAGATCATCCACGCGCTCGACCGCGTGGGCATGCCCAAGGTCGAGTCGGCCGCCATCGCGATCTCGAAGCTGAACCCGGACGTCAAGGTGATCGGCCACCAGACGCGCCTCGACTCGAGCAACGTGCTCGACATCATCAAGGACTACGATCTGATCGTGGACGGCGCCGACAACTTCCCCACGCGCTACCTGCTGAACGACGCGGCCCTCAAGCTGGGCAAGCCGATCGTGCACGGCAGCATCTATCGCTTCGAGGGTCAGGTGACGTCGTTCATCCCGGGCAAGGGCTGCTACCGCTGCCAGTTCCCCGAGCCGCCGCCGCCCGACATGGCGCCGTCGTGCCAGGAGGCGGGCGTGCTGGGCGTGCTCTGCGGCGTCATCGGCTCGCTGCAGGTCACCGAGGCCATCAAGATCCTGCTCGGCATCGGCAAGCCGCTGTCGGACCGCACGCTGTTCTTCGATGCGCTCGGCCTCAAGTTCCGCGAGTTCAAGCGCCACCGCGTCGCGACCTGCCCCACGTGCGGCGACGGCATCAAGCCCGAGAACATCGAGCTCATCGACTACCAGGCGTTCTGCAACGTCCACGCGTAGGCCGCCGGCCTACGCATTCGCGGCCGCTACGGCGCCTCCATCATGACGGGGACGTCGAAGCGGCCGTCGGTGATCGACTCCGTGCCGGCCTTCTTCGTGATGTCGAACGAGAACGCGCCCGTGGTTCAGCTGACGCCGCCGGCCAGACCGTCGTCAGTGTAACGAGTCCGCGAGGGCTTCCACAACGGGGCGCCGCGCGCCCCGACGAACGATACAAAAGTCCGGCGAAAGAGGTGATATGAGAGTGCGCAACTATGTCTGCAGGGTTTGAAGCGTTCGCGTTCGCGGCAGGAAAAGGCTCGGCTCCCGACAGCGCGGAGCGCAACTTCGCGCTCGGCGTCGACGGGTTTCGCTACGGGGATCTGTACGAGCCCGCGAAGCTCGCCGAGCTGGACGCGCGGTTTCGCGCCGAGCTCACCGCGACGGACGCCGAGCTCGCGAAGACGTTCGAGGCGTACCGCGCGGGCGAGACGCTGACGCCGCCGCAGGAGTCGGAGCTCTTGATCGCGGCGGCGCGGCCGTTCGCGATGTTCGTCGCGCGCCTGTTCCGCGTCGACAAGGAGCACGAGGCGCTGCTCGCGCGCGCGGCGCGCGAGGACGTGATCTTCCGCCTCAAGGCGTTCATCGCCCGGCGCGCCATCAAGAAGTACCCCGAGACGGGGCTGCCGGCCGACGAGCCGGCGGCGCTGCGCACGGCCGTGCGCACGCTGTGCGCGACGAAGTTCCCCGAGCTCATCGTGACGGGCGACGACGAGCTGACGTTCGCGACGGTGCTCGCCGTGCTGCTCGCGAGCGAAGCCAAGCAGAAAGAGGCGGACCCCGCGGCGGCCATCGACGCCGAGCTCGCGTCGCGCCTCGATCTGTTCGAGCGCTGGGCCGCCGTGCACCGCTTCGCGCCGTCTGGGCGCGAGGCCGTCAGAGGCTGGGTGTCGTTCCACGTCCCGCACAACGTCGACCACCACGATCTCGTGCAGCTGCGCCGCCCCGACGAAAAGCTGCCCAACGTCACCGACGGGCCGCTCAAACATCGCCGCCGCCGCGACGGCTTCGGCCTCACGGACCCGCGCATGTCGCCGCGCGAGGTCGCGAACGAGTCCGACTACTGCATGTACTGCCACGAGCGCGAGAAGGACTCGTGCAGCAAGGGCATGCACGACAAGCACGGCGCGCTGAAGAAGAACCCGCTCGGCGTCGCGCTCGCGGGGTGCCCGCTCGACGAGAAGATCGGGGAGATGCACGTGCTGCGCAAGGGCGGCGACTCGATCGCGGCGCTCGCCATGATCGTGATCGACAACCCCATGGTGCCCGGCACGGGGCACCGCATCTGCAACGACTGCATGAAGGGCTGCATCTTCCAGAAGCAGGAGCCCGTCAACATCCCGCAGGCCGAGACGGGCGTGCTGACCGACGTGCTGGGGCTGCCGTGGGGCTTCGAGATCTACGGCCTGCTCACGCGGTGGAACCCGCTGAACCGCGCGCGGCCGTTCGCGCTGCCGTACCGCGGGCGCAACGTGCTCGTCGTCGGCCTCGGGCCCGCGGGCTACACGCTGTCGCAGCACCTGCTCAACGAGGGCTTCGGCGTCGTGGGCGTCGACGGGCTCAAGATCGAGCCGCTGCGCGCGGATCTGCTGGGCGCCGACGTCTGGCCGCCGCGCGCCGTGAAGAGCTGGAGCGAGCTCGCCGTGCCGCTCGACGAGCGGCCGCTCGCGGGCTTCGGCGGCGTCGCTGAGTACGGCATCACCGTGCGCTGGGACAAGAACTTCCTCACGGCGCTATACCTCACGCTCGCGCGGCGCGCGACGTTCCGCGTGTACGGCGGCGTGCGCTTCGGCGGTACGCTCGACGTCGACAGCGCCTTCGCGCTCGGCTTCGATCACGTCGCGCTGGCCGCGGGCGCGGGCAAGCCGACGATCATCGACGTCAAGAACAACCTCATCCGCGGCGTGCGCAAGGCGTCCGACTTCCTCATGGCGCTGCAGCTCACGGGCGGCTTCAAGAAGGACTCGCTCGCGAACCTGCAGGTGCGGCTGCCCGCGCTCGTCATCGGCGGCGGCCTCACGGGCATCGACACGACGACGGAGGCGGCGGCGTACTACCCCGTCCAGGTCGAGAAGTTCCTCGCGCGCTTCGAGGCGCTCGTCGCGAGCAACGGTGGCGACGAGGCCGCCGCGCTCAAGACGTATGACGCCGAAGAGGCGGCCGTCGCGCAGGAGTTCCTCGCGCACGGACGCGCCATCCGCGCCGAGCGCGCGCGCGCCGCGGCCGCGGGCGAGGCGCCCGACTTCGCGACGCTCGTCAACGCGTGGGGCGGCGTCTCGCTCGTCTACCGCCGCGCGCTGAAGGACAGCCCCGCCTATCGCCTCAACCACGAGGAGATCAGCGAGTTCTTCGAAGAGGGCGTGCGCTTCATCGAGAAGCTGTCGCCCGTCGCGTGCGTGCCCGACGACAGCGGCGCGCTCGCGGCCGTCGAGTTCGAGCGCCACGAGCCCGTGGGTGAAGGCGGCAAGTGGCAGAAGGTCGGCGACAACGTTCGCTTGCCGGCGCGCAGCCTGTTCGTGGCCGCGGGCACGCAGCCCAACATCACGTACGAGCACGAGCGCCCCGGCACGTTCCAGGTCGAGCCGCGCACGAAGAGCTTCCGCCCGTTCGTCGCGGTGCGAGCCGCGGACGGCCACCTGCAGCTGCGCCTGCCGCACGACGGCGAGGTCGGCTTCTTCACGTCGTACCTCCACGACGGCCGCACCGTGAGCTTCTACGGCGACAACCACCCCATTTACGCGGGCTCGGTCGTGCGCGCGATGGCGTCGGCCAAGGACGGCGCGCCACACGTCGCCGCGCTGTTCGCCGAGGAGCTGCGCGCGCAGGACGCCAAGGCGCAGCCCGCGCGCGACGCCGCGTGGTCCACGTTCACGAAGAAGCTCGACGGCGAGCTGCGCGCGACGATCGTGCGCATCGATCGCCTGACGCCGACGATCGTCGACGTCATCGTGCACGCGCCCGCCGCGGCGCGGAACTTCGAGCCGGGACAGTTCTTCCGCCTGCAGGACTTCGAGGCCTACGCGGGCGCCGTGCGCGGCTCGCGCATGGCGATGGAGGGCCTCGCGCTCACGGGCGCGTGGGTCGACAAGGACAAAGGACTGCTGTCACTCATCGTGCTCGAGATGGGGGGCAGCTCGCGGCAGTGCGCGACGCTCCTGCCCGGCGAGCCGGTCGTCGTCATGGGCCCGACGGGCGCGCCCACGGAGATCCCGACGGGGGAGTCTGTCGTGCTGTGCGGCGGCGGCCTCGGCAACGCCGTGCTCTTCTCGATCGCAAAGGCGCTGCGCGAGCGCGGCAACAAGGTGCTCTACTTCGCGGGCTACCGCCGCGCCGAGGACATCTACAAGGTCGAGGAGATCGAGGCCGCGACCGACCAGGTCATCTGGAGCGTCGACGCGGGCACGCCGCCCGTCGCGCGTCGCCCGCAGGATCGCGTGTTCGTCGGCAACATCGTGCAAGCCATGCTGGCCTTCGCGAAGGGCGAGCTGGGCGAGATCGCCGTGCCGTTGCCGTCATGCAGCCGCATCATCGCCATCGGCAGCGACCGCATGATGGCGGCCGTCAAGGACGCGCGCCACGGCGTGCTCGAGGCGCACTTTCAGCCGGGGCACGTCGCCATCGCGTCGATCAACTCGCCCATGCAGTGCATGATGAAAGAGATCTGCGCGCAGTGCCTGCAGAAGCACGTCGATCCCGTGACGGGCAAGGAGACGATCATCTTCTCGTGCTCGAACCAGGATCAGCTCCAGGACTTCGTCGACTGGAAGAACCTCGCGGCGCGCCTGCGCCAGAACACGGTGCAGGAGAAGCTCACCGACGCATGGGTGCGGACGCTGCTCGAGGCGCCGCGCGCGGGGTGAGGACGCAAGAAAGGCCCCGAGCGGCGAGGTTCCTCGCCCGGGGCCTTCGTCTGATCGGGATCGTGCGCGTCTAGAAGTGCGAGCAGGTCGCGAGGTAGCAGCTCGGGTCGCCGCCGGACTCCTGGTAGCAGCGGTCGAGGGCGTCGTCCTCGACGGCCGTCATGTTCGAGAGGCCGAAGCCCGCGAACGTCGACTCAGTGACGGGATACTGATCGCCGTACGAGTCCTCCGCCGTGCACGAGACGTTGTGGACGAGGCGCCAATCCCAGTAGTACGCGGGGCGAACGAACTCGGGGTGACCCCAGTGCTTGAACGGGTGCTCGCCGTAGCGGAAGTTGCGCGGGCGCAGCACGCGGACGGCGTGCGGGTGGTAGCCGGGGTGGTAGCCCGCGCCGGGTGGGTGCGCGCCAGGCGGGTGTGCGCGCCAATCAGGGGCGGCCGCGCGCGGCGGCGGCGCGTGCTCCTCGTGACGGACCTCGTGATGGTCGTCGCGCCGATCTTCATGCCGATCTTCGTGCCGATCCTCGGCGCTCGCGACGAGGCTGAGCTGCGTGACCAATGACAATGCCAGGGACAGAGACATTCCGAGCTTCATTCGCATCTTCTCCCGCGAGTGGTGGCAGAGGTGATGAGCCGTTTCGACGTGAACCAGCTCAGGATGATAGGCACTCTTCGCCCGATTGAAAGACGTCTTCCATGACTACGGTATTCAGGCATTGACGGCGGCGCGACCTTCCACTTGCGTCGGTGTTCACGTTAGGCTCACGCGATGAAGCTCTATCGCACGCGCGGCGGCGTCGTCGCCGAAGAGGGCGGCCGCGCCGCGGTGCTCGCGGCGACGTGGGACGACCTGTTTCGCGCCGCCGATCCGGGCGCGCTCGCGCGCGAGCAGCACGCGCGCGGCGCGGCGATCGCGCTCGACGAGGGCGCCGTGCTCGCGCCCGTCACGACGCAGGAGGTGTGGGCCGCGGGCGTGACCTACTACCGCAGCCGTGACGCGCGCATCGAAGAGTCGCGCGACGCCGCGGGCGGCGACTTTTATGCGCGCGTATACGAGGCCGATCGGCCCGAGCTGTTCTTCAAGAGCAGCGCCCACCGCGTCGTGGGGCCGGGCGGCCGCGTGCGCGTGCGCGCCGACTCGCGCTGGAACGTGCCCGAGCCCGAGCTCACGCTGGCCGTGAACGCCGCGGGGCGCATCTTCGGCGTCACCGTCGGCAACGACATGAGCTCGCGCGATATCGAGGGCGAGAACCCGCTGTACCTGCCGCAGGCGAAGGTCTACGACGGCTCGTGCGCGCTGGGGCCGTGCCTTCTCATCGGGGATCCGCCGGGGCCCGACACGACGATCCGCCTCGAGATCGCGCGCGCCGGGCGCGCCGCGTTCGCGGGTGAGACGACGCTCGCGCAGCTCAAGCGGCGGCCCGCCGAGCTGGTCGCGTATCTGTTTCGAGACCAGACGTTCCCGAGCGGCGTCTTCTTGATGACGGGGACGGGCATCGTGCCGGGCACCGACTTCACGCTGGCGGTGGGCGACGAGATCCGCATCGAGATCGCGGGCGTCGGCCGGCTCGTCAACACGGTGGGCGCGTGAAGTCCGCCGACGCTGCCGACGTCGTGCTGCGCGCCGCGGACGCGAGCTTCGCGGCGTTCCGCGCCGCCCCCGCCGAGGCGCGCGCGCGCCTGCTCGAGGAGATCGCCGAGGGGATCCTCGCGCTCGGCGACGACCTGCTCGCGACGGCCGACGCCGAGACGGGTCTCGGCTTGCCGCGGCTCACGGGCGAGCGCGCGCGCACCGTGAACCAGCTCCGGCTGTTCGCGAGCGTCGTGCGCGAGGGCTCGTGGGTCGACGCGCGCATCGATCAGCGCGACGCGAAGCGGACGCCGCCCAAGCCGGACCTGCGGCGCATGCTCGTGCCGATCGGCCCCGTCGTCGTGTTCGCGGCGAGCAACTTCCCGCTCGCGTTCTCCGTCGCGGGCGGTGACACAGCCTCGGCGCTGGCCGCTGGG
Source organism: Polyangia bacterium (assembly GCA_036271915.1). GTDB lineage: Bacteria > Myxococcota_A > Polyangia > Fen-1088 > Fen-1088 > DASZFV01. Next base: position 2,954 of record DATAZS010000028.1, on the reverse strand, counting down.
TGCCCCGTGATCTTGCGGGCGCACCCCGCGCACCTCGAGACGTCGTCGCGCGTGGGCGCGGCCGTCGAAGCCGCCGTCGCGCGCTGCGGCCTGCCCGCGGGCGTGTTCTCGCTCGTCGTGGGCGGTGGCCACGACATCGGCCTCGCGCTCGTGCGCCACCCGCTCGCGCAGGCCGTCGCCTTCACGGGCTCGCTGCGCGGGGGCCGCGCGCTCTTCGACGCGGCGGCCGCGCGCAAAGAGCCGATCCCCGTCTACGCCGAGATGGGCAGCACGAACCCCGTGTTCGTCCTGCCGGGTGCGCTCGCCGAGCGCGGCGCCGCGCTCGGAGCGGCGCTCGCCGACTCGGCCACGGTGGGCACGGGGCAGTTTTGCACGAAGCCCGGGCTCATCTTCGCCGTCGAGGGGCCCGGCTTGCCAGACTTCACGGCGGCGCTCGCGGCGCGCGTGAACGAGAAGGCGCCCACGCGCATGCTGTACGCTGACATCGCGGCGCGCTTTCGCGACGGCGTCGGCGCCGTCGCGCGCGTCCCGGGCGTCGAGCGCCTCGCCGAGGCGCCGCCATCGGACGACGCGGCCTTCGGTCGCCCCGTGGCCTGGCAGATCTCCGCCGAGGACTTCCTGCGCGCGCCCGCGCTGCGGGACGAGGTCTTCGGCCCATCGACGATCGTCGTGCGCGCGCGCGACCTCGCGGACCTCGCGCGCGTGGCCGCGACCGTCGAGGGGCAGCTCACGGCGTCCGTGCACGCGACGCCCGACGAGCTGCCGGCCGCGGCGCCGCTGCTCGCGATCCTCGAGCGCAAGGTGGGGCGCCTCGTCTTCGGCGGCGTGCCCACGGGCGTCGAGGTGTCGCCCGCCATGAACCACGGCGGCCCGTACCCCGCGACGACCGACGCGCGCACGACGTCGGTCGGCACGGCGGCCATCCACCGCTTCGCGCGGCCGCTCTGCTTTCAAGACGCGCCCGAGGCCGTGCTGCCGCCCGAGCTGCGCGATCGCAACGAGCGCGGCGTGTGGCGGCTCGTCGACAACCGCCTCACGCGCGACGACGTCGGAAGATGACGCTCGATCCGTTCGCGACCGACGACGCGTCGATCTACGACGACGTGCGCACGCGTGCGCCGGGGCCGCCGGGGCGTCTGCCCGTGACGGCCGACGATCTGATCCGGCGGCCGAGCGGCGATCTGTTCGGCTGGACGCAGGACGTGGGCATGGGGCTGCCCGCGCGCGAGCTGGGGCGGCCCGAGGTGCTCGTGCTCGCGACGTGCGGCGGCGTGCGCGCGCCCGACGGCACGCCCGTCGCGCTCGGCTATCACACGGGGCACTGGGAGATCGGCCTGCTCGTCGAGGAGGCGGCGCGGGCGCTGCGCGCGCGCGGCTGCGTGCCGTTCGCGGGCTTCTGCACCGATCCGTGCGACGGCCGCACGCAGGGCACGACGGGCATGTTCGACAGCCTGCCGTTCCGCAACGACGCCGCGATCGTGCTGCGGCGGCTCATCCGTTCGTTGCCCACGCGGCAAGCTGTGCTGGGCGTCGCGACGTGCGACAAGGGCCTGCCCGCGATGATGATGGCGCTCGCGGGCGCTCGCTCGCTGCCGATCGCGCTCGTGCCGGGCGGCGTGACGCTGCCCGCGAGCGACGGCGAGGACGCGGGCAAGGTGCAGACGATCGGCGCGCGCTTCGCGCACGGGCAGCTCACGCTCGAGGAGGCGGCCGATCTCGGCTGCCGCGCGTGCGGCTCGCCGGGCGGCGGCTGCCAGTTCCTCGGCACGGCGGCGACGTCGCAGGTCGTCGCCGAGGCGCTCGGGCTCGCCGTGCCGCACAGCGCGCTCGCGCCGTCGGGGCAGTCCATCTGGCGCGAGGTCGCGCGTCGGTCCGTCGCGGCCGTCGCCGCGCAGCGCGCGCGCGGGCTCACGGGACGCGATCTGCTGACGCCGGCTGCCTTCAAGAACGCCATGACGGTCTTCGCGGCCGTGGGCGGCTCGACGAATTTGTTGCTGCACGTACCCGCGATCGCGCACGCCGCGGGGCTCGCGCCGCCGACCGTCGAGGCGTGGGCTGCGATCAACCGGAGCGTCCCGCGCCTCGTCGACTGCCTGCCCAACGGCCCGCACCCCACGGTGCGCCTCTTCCTCGCGGGCGGCGTGCCCGAGGTCATGCTGCACCTGCGCGCGCTCGGCCTGCTCGAGCTCGACGCGCTCACGGCCTTCGGCACGCCGCTCGGCGAATCGCTCGAGGCCTGGGAGCGCTCGGAGCGCCGCGCGCGCCTACGCGCCCGATTGCGCGAAGAGGACGGCGTCGCGCCCGACGACGTCATCCTCTCGCCCGCGGCGGCGACGCGCGCCGGCCTGCGCCCCACGATCACCTTCGTGGGCGGCAACCTCGCGCCCGAGGGCGCCGTCGTGAAGAGCACGGCGATCGATCCGGCGGCGCTCGACGACGCCGGCGTCTACCGGCTCGTGGGCCGCGCGCGCGTCTTCACGACCGAGCGCGCCGCGATCGCCGCCATCAAGAGCCAGGGCCCAGACGCCATCTTGGACGGCGACGTCGTCATCTTGTGCTGCCGCGGACCGCTCGGCGCTGGGATGGAGGAGTCGTATCAGGTGACGGCCGCGCTCAAGTACCTGCCGCACGCGCGCAACGTGCCGCTCGTCACCGACGCGCGCTTCTCGGGGCTGTCGACGGGGCCCTGCATCGGGCACGTCAGCCCCGAGGCGCTCGCGGGCGGACCGCTCGGCAAGCTGCGCGACGGCGATCGCGTGCGCGTCGAGATCGATACGCGCGCGCTGCACGGCACCGTCGACCTCGTCGCGGCCGACGGCGCCGGCTTTCGCGTCGACGACGCCGAGCTCGCGCGCCGCGCGCCGCGCGCCGACCTCGCGCCCGATCCCGAGCTGCCCGACGACACGCGTCTGTGGGCCGCGCTGCAGACGGCGAGCGGCGGCGTGTGGCGCGGC
>DATAZS010000027.1:0-3454 GCA_036271915.1 Polyangia bacterium | reverse complement strand
GTACGCCTCGGGCACGTCGTGGCCCAACAGTCCCAGCGCGCCCGCCTTCTCCATGAGCTCGCGCATGAGGCCCGGCTTCTTGGCCTCGATGTCGGCCAGACGCGGCAAGACCTCGCCCTTCATGAAGTCGTCGGCCGTCTTCTTCATCATCCGCTGCTCGTCGTTGAGCATCTCGGGCGTGAAGATGGACGCGGAACCGGTGGGCTCGAGAAGGAACCCACCACCGGGGGACAGCGTGATCGAGGGGTTACCCATGTTTCCATTTTATCATCGGCTGGGCCCGCCGATAACGAAGTCATATGAACTTGCGATGTTCCATTGTGGGCATACCCTGACCTGACCCCTGATGAGCGCGCCGACCCGGCCCCGACGTCGCGGTGATCGCCCCCGCGTGGCCCTCGTGCTGTCCGGCGGAGGTGCGCGCGGCGCATATGAGGCGGGCGTCCTGCGCTACATCCGCGAAGATCTGGCCGGCGACCTCGGGGGCCAAGTCCACTTCGACATCGTGTGCGGCACCTCCGTGGGCGGCATCCACGCCTGCTTCGTCGCGGGCACGGCCGACATGGCCGACAAACAGGGCCGCATGCTCGTCGACCGCTGGGAGAGCTTCGTCCTCGAGGAGATGGTCAGCTTCGGCGTGAAGGAGTTCATGCGCGCGCCCGCGACGCTGCTGGGCGGCGGGCACATGGACGAGACGGAGGGGCACAAGCGCCTGGGCGGCATCGTGCAGACGCGCCAGCTCGAGCGCGTCGTGAAGCGCCTGATCCCGTGGCCGCGCATCACGCAGAACATCCGCGAGGGCCACCTCGAGTCGCTGTCGGTCACGGCGACAGACATCGGGTCGGGTAAAACCGTCGTGTTCGTGCAGCGCGAGAAGCAGGGCGCGCCCGAGTGGAGCAAGGATCCCTTCGTGCGCGCGCAGGCCGTGACGATGGGGCCCGAGCACGCCATCGCGTCGGCGGCGCTGCCCATTCTCTTCCCCGCCGTGTGCGTGGGCGAGCGCTTCTACTGCGACGGAGGCCTGCGCCAGAACACGCCGCTGTCGCCCGCGCTGCGCCTCGGCGCCGACAAGGTGCTGGTGATCGGCCTGCGCCACAAGCCGCCCGTCGAGAACATCGACGAAGAGTCGATGCCGTACCCGGGCGCGGCGTTCCTCGTCGGCAAGATCCTCAACGCCTTCCTGCTCGACCACATCGACTACGACCTCGATCGCCTGCGGCGCTTCAACGCCGTCATCGAGGCCGTGCACGCCGCCGAGTCGCACGTCGACTCGAAGCGCTTCGACGAGGTCGTCACGAAGATGCGCGGCGCGCCCTACCGCACGATCGGCGAGATGATGATCCGCCCGTCGGCCGACCTCGGCGAGGTCGCGGCGCACGTCGCGCGCACGGGAAAGTTCAAGGGCCAGGGTGGCGGCACGGGCATCCAGATGCTGCGACGGCTCGCGACGGCACGCGGCGCCGACGAGGCCGACCTGCTCTCATACATCTTGTTCGACGGCCTGTACGCCGCCGAGGTCGCCCGCATCGGCTACGAGGACGGCCGGCTGCACCACGAGGAGCTCTGCAAGTTCCTCGAGGATGCGGTCATCCGCGACTGATCTTCTGACGGGGTCCGGCTCGCTGCCGCTCGCGAACCCCGGGCCCCCTCGCTCCGCGCGGCGAAGCCGCGCTGCGCTCGCCCTTACCTACTTCTCGCCCTTACCTAGCTACTTTACTAACCGGAGCTGGGGACGGCGGCGGCGGGGGGGCTCGTCGAGAGGCTCGTCGAGGACGGCGTCGTCGGGGACGGCCTTCAGCAAGCGATCCGTGCTGTCGCGGCGCTTGGCGGCGCGGCCCTCGACGTCGAAGACTTCTTCGTGCGTGACGTCGGCCTCGGGCGCGCGGTCACTGGGCGGGCGCGCCGCGACGATCGACACGTCCTCGGGCACCTCCTCCTGGTACAGGACGCCGCGCCCGTCGTCGCAAGCGACCACATAGACGGCCGACCAGGGCACGACCGTGAGCTGCGGGTTGCGCGAGAACGACAGCGTCGCGCGGACGCCGTACTCGTCGACCTCGAGGTCGGGGATCGAGATGGGCAGGTCGTGGCCGTATTGCAGGACCAGGTGGGCCTCGCCGCGCAGGTGCGTGGGCACGATCACCCCGGGCCGGCGGGCGTCGAGGTGCAAAGACGTCCAGCCCTCGCGCAAAAGCGCCAGAAACGCGTCCTGTTTGGAGGGTCGTTCGGGAGCCGACATGCGCGCCTCGTAAGGAACGAGGTGAAAGATTCTTACTTGGAAGTGGTCCGGATGCAAAGGGTCCTGACCAAACCCCGCGTTTTTGCGTTACGCTTTACGTCGATGAACCGGTTGTCTGCCGTTCCACCACCCCCGAGCCCGGGCCGTTTTCCCTCGGGGTGGCGCGCGCGGCTGGGCCGGGATCCCGTGCCGATCTTGCTGCGCGAGGGCAATCCGGCGCTGTCGGCGCGCGTGCGGCGCGATCTCATCGACGACGACGAGGCGCCCGGCCCGGACGAGATCGTCACCTACCCCGAGGTGAAGGCCTTCCTGCGCAAGCAGGAGTCGAGCGGCGCTTTTGCCGTGAAGTTGCCCGAAAAGACCCTGGGCTCGGCGAAGTTCGGCCGCGCCGTCGCGATCATTCGTGGGCTCGAGCGCCTCGCCGACTACGGCCTGTCGCGCACACATTCGTCGGTCGAGAAGGCGGCGTCGCTGCTGCTCGCGTCGCAGGTGAGCGACGGCGGCATCGCCGATCTCGCGCTCGGCGAGACGCCCGATTCCCGCACGAAGTCGATCGCGCTGCACTTCCACGGCTGGGCGCTCGCGGCGCTTTGTCGTACGGGCTACGACGACGACGAGCGCATCGCGAAGGGGTTTCGCTTCCTGCAGGCGTCGCGGCAGGCGGACGGCGGCTGGGCGTGGCGCGGCGTGCGCACCGATTCGGCGGCGCGGCCGTCGAGCCACCTCGTGACGGGTATGGCGCTGCGCGCGTTCGCGGCGTCGCCGTCACGCCGCATGTCACGCGAGGCGAAGCGCGCCGCCGAGCTGCTCGCGACGCGCTTCCTGCAGCCCGATCGCTACCCCGATCGCAAGGCCGCCAGCTTCTGGCACCAGCTGTCCGAGCCGCGCTTCTATACCGACGTGCTCGACGGCCTCGACGGCGTGACGGCCGTGGGCCTGGGCAAGGAGAACTCGGGCGTCCGAACGGCGGAGGCCAACCTGCGCGGCCGCCAAAACGCCGACGGGCTCTGGTACCCGGGCACTCCCGCGCGCCCCGGCGCGCCCGCCCCGGCCGCGAAAGAGCGCGACGCCGCCCGCTGGCTAACCGTCCGCGTCCTCATCGTCCTGCGCCGCGTCAACTGACGCAATCGGGGCGGCTTCGCCGGCCGCAGCGAGCGCCGGGGGTCCGGGACCCTTTCAGCATGGAAGGATCCTCGAGCGAGGCCGGCTTCGCCG
>DATAZS010000026.1:0-4483 GCA_036271915.1 Polyangia bacterium | reverse complement strand
CTCGTGTCGCGCACGCCGGCGCGCGCGACGATCTACGTGCGCCCGGGCGCGCGGCCCGCGCTCGGCCGCGGCGAGCGCCACAGCAGATCGGCTTGATGGCGTGAAGTTCCAGGCGACCCACAAGCTCGTGACGTACCTGCTCGTGCTCGCGGCCTTCGCGACGCTCGCGAGCGCGGGCGCCGTCACGCGCGCGATGGCGATCGTCTTCCTCGGGCTCGTCGCCGTCTCGTGGGGCGTCGACGCGGGCGGCACACGGGCGGCGCTGCTCGATCGCCGGCTCACGCTGACGCGGGTGCTCCTCGGCGCCGTGCTCGTGCAGCGCACGTGGGTCGTCGCGCGCCAGCTGCCCGAGCCCGATCTCGTGCCCGTCGTCGACTTCGTGCTCGTCGCGCTCGGCGCGAAGCTGTTCTACCGGCGCAACAACCGCGACGACGTCCACGTCTTCGTGCTCGCGTTCCTCCTCGTGCTCGCGGCGGCAGCGCTGGGCGGCAACCTGCTCTTCGCGCTGGGCTTCGTCGCGTACGTCGTGCTCGCGACGTGGGCGCTCGTGCTGTTTCACCTGCGCCGCGAGATGGAGGAGAACTACCTCGTCAAGCACTCGGCGCAGGCGCCCAGCCAGAAGGTCGGCGTGTCGCGCATCCTCAACTCGAGGCGCGTCGTGGGCGCGTCGTTCTTCGTCGCCATGGGCGGCGTCGCCGCCGCCGTCGCCGCGGGCGCGCTCGCGACGTTCGCGCTCGTGCCGCGCGTGGGCGCGGGCTTCGTGTTCGGCGCGCCGCGCACGAGCGCGAACCTCATCGGCTTCTCGGACGACGTCGCGCTCGGCCAGTACGGCACGCTGTCGTCGGACAACGCCGCCGTCGCGTTGCGCGCGACCGTGCCGCGCGTCGCCGCGCTGCCGACCGAGGCCGCGCGCGAGCGCGCCACGAGCGCGCTGTACTGGCGCGGCACCGTCTACGACACCTACGAGCGCGGGCACTGGACCCGCAGCCGGAGCGCGGCGCTGCGCACGGAGCTCGCGCTCGATCCGCAGGCGAGCGAGCGCCTCGTCGTCGTGCGCGGCGCGGGGCGAGCCGACGGGCGCGACACCGATCGTCAGATCATCGACGTCGTCGGGCTCGCGGCGCCCGTCGCGTTCGCGCTCGATCGCCCCGTCGCGTTCGCGCTCGAGCCGCGCGCGGGCGCGACGCTGCAGCTCGCGCCGCGCTGGTCGGGCGAGGTCGCGCTGCGCCTCGGGCCCGCCGACGCGCCGGCGATCGTCGAGAGCCTCGAAGGTGTCGACGCCGAGGGCGTCCGCACCGACCTGCGCACGCCGCCCGGCGTGCGCTACGTCGCGTACTCGACCGACGCGCCCGACACGCGCGCGATGCCGTCGGTCGAGGCGCGCGAGGCGTATCTGTCGTCTGCGACGTCGCTGTCGCCGCGCGTGACGGCGCTCGCGCGGCGCCTCACGGCGGGCGCGGCCACCGACGCCGCGCGCATCGCCGCCGTCACGACCTGGCTGCGCGCGACGCACGAGTACACGCTGCGCCTGCCCCGCCCCGCGCCCGACCTCGATCCCGTCGAGAGCTTCCTGTTCGAGACGCCCGCGGGACACTGCGAGTACTTCGCCTCGGCGGCGGCGCTCCTGCTGCGCGCCGCGGGCGTGCCCACGCGCTACGTGAACGGCTACCTGGGCGGCGAGTGGAACGATGTCGGACACTATGTCGCCGTTCGCGACAACCGCGCGCACTCCTGGATCGAGGCGTTCACGCCGGACGCCGGGTGGGTGCGCGTCGACGCGACGCCGCCGCTGCCCGCCGTCGCGCACACGGGCCGGCTGCGCCAGGTGCTGGACGCGCTCGACTTCCGGTGGTCGCGCTGGATCGTCGGCTACGATCTCGGGCGGCAGCTCGATCTGCTGCGCCGCCTCGGGCGCCACTTCCCCGTCGGCCTGCGCGCGGCGCCGCTGCCGCGCGTCCCCGGGTGGCTCGTCGTCGTCGTCGTCGTCGCGCTGGCGTCGGCCGCGGCCTCGCGCGTGTCACGCACGCGCGCGCCCGGGCGCCTCTTCGCGCGGCCCGCGCGCACGAGCGACGCGCCCGTCGAGCGCCTCTACGATCGCGCGTGCGCGCGTTTGGCCGCCGCGGGGATGCCGCGTGCCCGCGCCGAGACGCCGCGCGAGTACGCGGCGCGCGTCGCCGCCGCGGGCCGCGACTCCGCGGCGACGCTCGTCGAGCTGACCGAGCTCTACGCCGCCGCGCGCTTCGGCCAACACTCCGCCTCGCCCGAGGCGCTGCGCCGCCTCGGGCGCCAGCTGCCTGGCCTCGGGTCCACGTCTCATTGATGAGGCGCCTTCGCGGCGGCCCCGGCGCACTTGCGCTAGGATGCGCGCGTGCTCTGCCAGATTGGCAACCTCACGCGCGATCGATCGCCATCCAGACACCTCGGCCGCGGGGACGCGCGACGATCCGGGGTTCCCGAGAGGCACCGGCCTTGCAGTCGAGCCACGACGCTCGTGAAGAGAGGTGTCTTCGTGCGTCGTTTTTCCATCCTGGCCGGTGTCCTCGGCGTGCTGACGTGCGCCGCGACATCGGCGCGCGCCCAATCCACGATCGGCACGGCCGGCACGACCGGCACGACGACAGCCACGCCGCTCACGAGCAGCGACTTCTTCATCGGCGTCCAGAGCACGCCGGGGACCAACCTCAACACGTTCCAGCTGCCGCGGTACTTCAACGAGCAGAACTGCAACTGCGACACGCCCGTCTACATCTACGTCACGCTCGAGCCCAGCGGGTTCACCAAGCGCGCGACGCTGGCGACGACGATGGCCGGCAAGTTTCAGATCTGGGTGGGCGGCCCGTCCTGCGACCAGACGATCTACCAACCGGGCCACTGCACGAAGCTGCTCGACATTCCGCTCGTGACATTCCTCGCGGACGGCCACGAGACGACGGCCGCCATCAGCTCTCGCGTGCTCAGCACCGACACGACGTCGAACGAGGCCCTCACGGACGGGGGTGTCATCGAAACGGTCGGCACGGGCGTTCCCACGCCCAACCCGACGTGCACGGATCCTTCGGGTACCTTCACGCAGACGATCTGGGCGCTCGTCGACGTCGACGGTGACGGAATCTACGACGTCGAGCCCGCCCCCGTCGTGAGCCTTCAAATCGATCTCGCGCCGCCGCCGGCGCCGGCGAACGTCATCGTGCGCCCCGGCGACGAGGCAGTGACGGTGACGTGGACGCCCGACGACTTCTCGATCAATCAGGACCTTCAGGGCTATCAGGTGCTGTGCCAGCGCGCGGGCGGGCTTCAGGTCTTCCCGACCAACACGTTCGGGGCTTACTTCCAGACGTGCAACAAGACGCGCATGGGGACGGGGCTCGTGTCGCTCGATCCGCTGTTCGCGTGCTCGCCGCTACTCACCGCAACGGCGTCTTCGTACCGCGTGAAGATCCTGCAGAACGACATCACGTATGCGGCGACGGTCGTCGCCATCGACAACAGCGGCAACGCGAGCACCCCTGTGTTGATCGGTCCCGACTACAACGGCGGCTCGTTCGAAAAGCCGCTCAAGACCGACAGCTTCTACGACGTCTACCGCAACGGTGAGAACAGCAACGCCGGTCCCATCACACCCGCACCCGGCGCCGCGAGCGGTGGCCTGTGCGCCATCTCGAACGACGACGTCCCACGCGGCGGCCAGAAGAAGACCCGCCTCGGCGTGAGCGTCCTTCTGGCGGCGGCGCTCGCGCGCGCACGACGCCGGAGGCGACGGTGATCGGGCCGCGGCGCAAGCGCGGCCAGACGATCGGCAAGACGATTTTGGGCCTCGGTCTCGTCTGCGCGTTGCTCGCGCCCGCGCGCGTTCACGCCCAGTCCGACATCCTCGAGGCGGCGCCCGACGACCACGATCCGACGCTCTACCGCTCGCCGCAGCACTTCGCCTTCGAGCTGAAGTTCGGCCCGTATCGCCCCGACATCGACTCGGAGTTCAACCACGGCGGCACGCAGAGTCGGACGCCGTATCAGGACTACTTTCACGGCGGCAGCCACCTGATGACGCAGCTCGAGCTCGACTGGCAGATCCTGCGGCGCTTCGGCAGCCTGGGGTTGGGTGTCGGGATCGGTTACTTCCAGGTCACGGGCCAGGCGCCCGTCGGTACGGGCACCGGGCTGCTGAGCGGCGACACGTCGACGCTGAAGGTCGTCCCGATCTCGTTCACGGCCGTCTACCGCTTCGACTATCTGTTCGAGACGCACAACATCCCGCTCGTGCCGTACGGCAAGCTGGGCCTCGACTGGGCGTACTGGCAGAACACCGACGGCAACGACGAGATCGCGACCGACGGCCGCGGCGGCACGGGCCGCGGCGGCACGTGGGGCTGGCACGCGGCGGCGGGCCTCGCGCTCGTCATCGACTTCTTCGATCCCGAGGCGGCGCGCGACTTCGACTCGGACCTGGGCGTGAACCACACGGCGCTCACGTTCGAGGTCGCGC
>DATAZS010000025.1:0-3857 GCA_036271915.1 Polyangia bacterium | reverse complement strand
CCCGACGACAAGTCGACCGAGGTGCTCGAGCTCGGCGACGCGCTCGAGCAGGACGAGGACGTCCAGCGCGTCTTCCACAACCTCGGGTAGTCGTGGGCCGGCGCGCCCGCTAAGATCACGCGCTTGGATCGCCTGACGACGCGCCTGTCCGGCTGGGGCGGCAACCTGCGCGCCGACTGCGTGCTGCGCGAGCCCGAGCTGCCGGGCGAGGTCGCGGCGGCGCTCGACGCCGCGGGCACGATCGCGCGCGGCCTCGGCCGCAGCTACGGCGACGCCGCGCTGAACGCGGGCGGTCAGGTGCTGGGGCTGCGGCGCGTCGACCGCTACCTGGCGTTCGACGCCGAGGCCGGCGTGCTCACGTGCGAGGCGGGCGTGTCGCTCGAGCAGATCATCCGCGACTTCGCGCCGCGCGGCTTCTTCCCCATGATCACGCCCGGCACGAAGTTCGTCACCGTGGGCGGCTGCATCGCCAACGACGTGCACGGCAAGGCGCACCACGTGCAAGGTTGCTTCAGCGCGTGTGTCGACGAGATGACCGTGCTGCTCGCGAGCGGCGACGTCGTGCGCGCGAGCCGTGACCAGAACGCCGACCTGTTTTGGGCGACCTTCGGCGGCATGGGCCTGCTGGGCGTCGTGCTCACGGCGCGCCTGCGCCTGCGCAAGATCGAGACGACCTTCTTCCGTCAGAAGGCCGTGCCCGTCGGCGATCTCGAGGCGATGCTCGCCGCGCTCGAGGAGAACGATCGCGCGTACTCGTACTCGGTCGCGACGCTCGACGTGATGGCGACGGGCGCGCGGCTCGGGCGCGGCGTGCTGTCGGTCGGCGAGCACGCGACGCGCGCCGAGCTGCCGGCGGCGCTGGCCGGCGATCCGCTGCGCGTGTCGGGGCCGCCCAAGATCACCGTGCCGTTCGAGCTGCCCGAGCTCACGCTGAACCCCCTCACGATCCGCGCGCTCAACGCCACCATCCAGCGCAGCCTGCGCGGCAAGCCGTCCGTCGGACACTACGAGGGGTTCTTCTATCCGCTCGACGTCATCGCGCACTGGAACCGCGGCTATGGGCGGCGCGGGTTCGTGCAGTACCAGTTCGTCGTGCCGTTCGAAGGCGGCGCGCGCCACCTGCGCGCGATCCTGGAGGCGATCCTGTCGTCGGGCGAGCTGCCGTTCCTCAACGTGCTCAAGCGAATGGGCAAGGAGAGCGGCGGCCTGCTGTCGTTCCCGCGCGAGGGCTACACGTTCGCGATCGACTTCCCCGTGCGCGCCAACACCGTCGCCCTGCTGCGCCGCCTCGACGCCATGGTGCTGGACGCGGGCGGCCGCATCTACCTCGGCAAGGACTCGTACGTCGAGGCCTCCACGTTCCGCGCGATGTACCCCGCGCTCGATCGCTGGCTCGCCGTGAAAGCCAAGTACGATCCGCGCGGCGTGTTCACGTCCGATCTCGCGCGCCGCGTGGGTCTCGTGCCCGCCTGACCTCGACGCGGTCGGCGCGTGGGCGCGCTACTGCTTGCAGACGACGACGCAGCCGCAGTCGATCTCGCCGGCCGCGATGAGCTTCGCCGCCGACGAGTCCGTGACCGACACGATGTCGTAGACGTTTGGCGTGTCGTACTCGACGCCGACCTGCTTGCGGGAGACGGCGCCGAACGAGGTGAGCGACCCGAAGAACCCGCCGCCGACGATCAGATTGGCTCCGCTCGGATCGAACGCCAGCGCGTACACGTCCTCGCTGTTGTCGTTGAGCGCCATCGAGAGATCGATCGTGGGGGTGGTCTCGGACGCGCCCGTCGCAGAGAGCGACCAGAAATGGACGATGCCGTCGTCGCCGCCCGAGACGACCGTCGCGCCGTCGGGCGAGAACTCGACGGCCTCGGCCGAGCTCCCGTCGGAGTTCACGGTCAGCTTCGTCGGCGCCGCGAACCCCGTGGCGTCGAGCGTCGTGAGCTGAACGAGGCCGGTGAACGTCGACACGGCCACGGGCAACGCGCCCCCGACGAGGGTCTTCGCGACCGCCAGCGAGTAGACGCTGCTGATGGACAGGTTGTGAAGCGCGGCGCCGCCGGTCACGGCGTGAACGTAGAGATCGCCCTTCGTGGAGCTCGCGCTGCTCTCGTCGTGATCGACGCTGATGACCTGCGTCGAGTCGGGCGAGAAGGCAACGCCGTACACCACGTAGCTCACGGTGAGCGAGCGCAAGGGCGCCGTCCACGAGCCAACGGACCACAGCTCGACGGTGCCGTCGCGTCCGACGGCCAGCAGCTTCCCGTCGGGTGAGAACGCGACGGAGCCTGCGCCCGTGCCCTTGAGCACGTGCCCCGAAGGCGTCGGCACCTGATTGACGACGTTCCAGATCTTGACGCGCCCGTCGTTTCCGCCCGTGACCATGAGCGTGCCGTCGGGTGAGAACGCCACGCCGTAGACGGCCCAGTCCTCCGTGCTGAAGTCGCAGCTCGAGGTGCAAGCCACGGTGTCGTCGTGGTTGACCTCGACGCACTTGCTGAGCACGGGCACGGCGCCCGAGACACCGGCGGTTCCAGTCGCGCCCGCCGTGCCGCTCGTACCCGCCGTCCCGCCGACGCCGGCCGTGCCGCTCGCGCCTGCCGTGCCTTGCGCCCCGGCCGTGCCGCTCACGCCTGCCGTTCCTTGCGCACCGGCGGTGCCCGTGGCGCCCGCGGTGCCGCTCATGCCGGCGGAGCCGCTCGCGCCCGCCGTCCCACTCGCCCCTGCGCCGCCGTCCGAGCCCGACCGGCCGGCGGTTCCTCCGCCGTCGGTGATGCCTCCGTCACCCGTGCAGACGTATTCGTGTCGCATCACGATCGGCACGATGACGGTCGCGCCCGCGCTCGGGATCTCGATGTTCGCCGTGCCCTTGTAGCCGACGCAGCCCGAGCTTGGCGTGGCCTTCGCGCCGACGCCGACCTGTCCCGTCACGCTGCTCGGCACGTAGACGCCGAACGACAGCGCGTTTTCCGACAACCCGCCCTCGAGCGGGAAGGTCTTTTCGACGGTGCCCACCGAGACCGTCAGCGACGAGAGGTTGGCTGCCTGGGCGTCGGCCGTGAGCTGGAAAACGACGAGCGAATCCTGGCTTTTGCTGCACGAAGCGACGAGAGCGACCGCGGCGGTCGCGACGAACGCGCCCCGCCAGGCCCTAAGGGAGGTTTTCATGATGGCGTAGAGTATCGCTTAGGGGTTGCCGAGAGAAGCGGGTGGCCGCCGCCCCTCGAAATAGTCGGGTGCCCGCCCCGTAACGTCCCGGACGGTGTTTCGTCCGGGAGACGCACCGCTCGACCCGTTCGTTGTTCGTCCGACCGATGTGCGACGAATCGCCGCAGCGTAATCGATCGATTCGGTCTTCCGTTTTTCCTCGCGAGGCCCTACGCTCTCGCGTTGCATTATTCGATCGCGCTCCGCCTTACTGCCCCGTCACTCAGGAGATGATCATGTTGAAACAAACTTCGGCCGTCGCTCTGTTGCTCACAACGTTCGGGATCGCCGTCGCGATCTCACCCGGCTGCGGAAGCGACAGCCCTTCGCGACCCGGCACCGCTGGCGCAGGCGGCGGCACCGCTGGCGCGGGCACGGCTGGCGCGGGCACCGCTGGTGAAGGCACGGCTGGCGCGGGCACGGCCGGCACGATCGGTGGCACGGCCGGCGCGGGCACGGCCGGCGCGGCCGGCGGCACGGCCGGCGCGGGCACCGCTGGCGCGGGCACGGCCGGCGCGGGCACCGCTGGCGCAGCCGGCGCGCCACCTCCGGTGATCACGGCGGGCCCCGCGGTCATCGAGATTGATGACGTGATCGTTTCGCAGAAGAGCACAGGCGCGGACGGCGGCGTCGACGGCGCTTCGGACGGC
>DATAZS010000024.1:0-1877 GCA_036271915.1 Polyangia bacterium | reverse complement strand
CGAGTTGCTCGTCCGGATGTCTTAACAGCGACCTCACGCCCTCTAAGGGGCCACGCCGATGCTTAGAGTCATCGTTCGCAACATCACCAGCACATAGCTATGCCGATTGTGCAGTCCATGCCTGCCTGAACGTTTGAATGGATCTCTGTACGCCTTCTATGGGCTACGGCGTATGCGTGCGCGCCTCACGAACAGGCTGAGATCGTTATGCGCCGATGTCGCGCTTCCGCGCCAGGGAGTGGATCGTCGACACGAGCCGCTCCATCGCGACGGTCTTCGCGATATGATCGTCGAAACCAGCTGCGAGCGCGCGGTCGCGATCAGTGGCCGTCGCGTGCGCCGTGAGCGCGACCGCGGGGAGCCGCCCCAAGGCCGTGTTGTGGGACTCGTGCGACCTCAGCGTTTCGATGAAGGCATAACCGTCCTCGCCCGGCATGGCGATATCGCTGACGACGACGTCGGGCCGTGCGTGGGCCAGCGCCGAGCGGCCCTCAACGGCCGAGGCCGCCACCGTGACGTCGGCGCCTTCCATCCTCAGGGTTACGGCCAGCGCCTCACGCGCATTGTCCTCGTTCTCGACGACGAGGATCCGCACACCCGACAGCGGTCGGTCGAGATCGGGCCCTTCGACGACGCGCGTGCCATCGGCGTGACGTGGCAACGTCACGGTGAAACACGCGCCGCGCCCCAGGCCCGCACTCTCCGCGACGACGCGCCCTTCGTGCTGCGCAACAAGCTGCTCGACGATCGAGAGGCCAAGACCAAGGCCGCCATGACGGCGCGCGGGCGATCTGTCGTATTGCCGGAACGGCTCGAACACGCGCTCGAGCTTGTCGGCCGCGATTCCCGTCCCGTCGTCGCGTACGCGGAGCTCGACGGAATTCCCGAGCGACCGAATCGACACGGCGACGTGGCCCCCCTCGGGAGTGAACTTGATGGCGTTCGAAAGCAGGTTGGCGGTGACCTGCTGCAGACGCGTCGCGTCTCCGAGGACCCACGCGGGGGCGGAGTCGACCTCGAGAGCGAGGGAGACATGCTTGGCCGCACTCGACGGGGCGAGGGCCTCGATGGCCGCGCCGACGGACGTCTGTAGGTCCATGGGAAGCCGCTCGATGCGCAGCTTGCCGTGCCGTCCGCGAGCGACGTCGACCAGATCGTCGATCATTGCGACCTGGACCTTGAGACAGGTGTCGAGGGCTTCAATGGCGCGCGCGCGAAGCGCGTCACCAGCGCCGCCAGCGCGCAGAGCCTTGAGCCACAACATCATCGGCGCCAGCGGCGTCCGCAGCTCGTGAGAGACGACCGCCAGGAAGTCTTCTTTGATGCGATTTGCGGTCTCGGCCAGGACGCGAGCCTCGTGCTCGCTCCGCAGGAGCTCCTCTCGCTGCGCTTCGCTGCGCTTGCGGTCGGAGATGTCTTGCATCACCGAGTGAACGACGGCGCCCTGGGGAACGCCCGAGCCGTCAACGACAGATCGAGGCGCGCTCACGAGCTCGACGACCCGCGTCCCGCCACCCCGCGCGGGGACGACGAGCTCGACGATCGACGAATGTCCCTCTTTGAAGCACGCGCGCAAGTGGGCATCGAAAGCGCGCCGGCTCGGAACTGCCAGCAACGGCCGCATGGGGATCTCGCGCAGGAATCGCCGCTCTTTTCCGAGGAGCGCGGCGCCCGCTAGGTTGATCTCGCGAATGACCCCGGTCCCGTACAACGTGACGTGTCCTATCGGGGCGTAGTCGTACAGTTCGGCGTAGCGCGCTCGCGACTCCTCGAGCAGCTCTTGATTCTCGCGCAGGTTGCGATTCTGAACCTCGAGCTCGAGTTGATGGACTTCAAGCTCGTGCGCGAGGCGACGATGCTCTAAGCCGATCGCGTCG
>DATAZS010000023.1:0-4502 GCA_036271915.1 Polyangia bacterium | reverse complement strand
CGCCGCCGGCCGCCGACGACGCGCCGACCCAAGCGGCCAAGAGCGAGGCGACGGCCCCGTCGCGCGAGGCCGACGAGTGACGTTCCCCGGGCGTTGGACGCGCGTGCGCATCCTCGCGTGCGGCGTCGTGCTCATCGCGTTGTTCGCGGCCGTCGGCAAGCGGGCGTTCAACTTGCAAGTGCGCGATGCCGAGCGTCTGCGCGCCATGGCCGAAGAACAATACCTGCGCGAGGTCGAGCTGCCGCCGCGCCGCGGGCGCATCCTCGATCGCAACGGCGCCGAGCTTGCGTCGACGGCCGACGTCGATTCTATCTATTGCAACCCGCGCCGCCTGTCCGACCCCGCGGACGCCGCGCGTCGGCTCGCGCACGTGCTGAACATGGATCGGCGTGAGCTGGGCAAGAAGCTCGAGCAGCGGCGGTTCTTCGCGTGGGTCAAGCGCAAGGTCACGCCCGAGGAGGCGGCGGCCGTCAAGGCGCTCGCGCTGCCGGGCGTCGCGTTCGTGCGCGAGCCGCGGCGCTTTTATCCGAACCGTTCGCTCGCGGCGACCGTCATGGGGCTCGCGGGCTCCGACGGGCGTGGCCTCGACGGCGTCGAGCTCGCGCTCGACAAGCAGCTCGCGGGTACGGCGTCGTCGGTCGTGGGTATCCGCGACGCGCTCGGCCGTGATCTCGCCGTCGACGGCATGCCCGACACACCCACGGGCGCGGGCAGCGACGTCGTGCTCACGATCGATCGCTATCTGACGTTCGTCACGGAGCGCGCACTGGCGGACGGGCAGGCGCGCACGCACGCCAAGGACGTCACGGCGATCGTCATGAACCCGCAGACGGGCGAGATCCTCGCCATGGCGTCGGCGCCGACGTTCAACCCGAACGATCCGGGAGAGGCCGTGAACGGCGCGCGCGATCGCGCCATCACCGATTCGTACGAGCCCGGTTCGACGATGAAGACGTTCACGATCGCGTCGGCGCTCGACGCGGGCGTCGTGCGCGCCACCGACAACATCGACTGCCTGCAGGGCAAGATGATGGTCGGCAAGTATTCGATCCACGACACGCACGCGCACGGCGTGATCACGGTGGCCGAGGTGTTCAAGTTCTCGAGCAACATCGGCGCGACGAAAATCGCGCGCCGCCTCGGGCGTGAAGGCCTCTCGGACGCGCTCATGCGCTTCGGCTTCGGGCACACGACGGGCGTCGGGCTGCCGGGCGAGCGCGCGGGCGTCATTCGTCCCGTCGACAAGTGGGGCGACATCGGTTTCGCGAACGTGTCGTTCGGGCAAGGGCTCACGGTGACGGCGCTGCAGATGGTGACGGGCGTGAGCGCGATCGCGGCGGGCGGCATGTACCACGCGCCGAAGATCGTCGATCGCGTCGTGCAGCCCGACGGCACGATCGAGACGTCGACGGCGGCGGCGGCGCTGCCCGACCACCGGGTCATGTCCGAGGCGGCGGCGCACACGATGTTGGGCATCATGCGCGGCGTGACCGAAGAGGGCGGCACGGCGAAGCAGGCGCAGATCGACGGCTACGTCGTGGGTGGCAAGACGGGCACCGCGCAGAAGGTCGCCAACGGCCACTACGATCCGAACAAGTGGGTGTCGTCGTTCGTGGGCGTCGTGCCGATCGAAGCGCCGAGGCTCGCAATCATCGTCGTCGTCGACGAGCCGCAGGGCGGTCACCTGGGCGGCGCCGTCGCTGCGCCCATCTTCAAGGAGATCGGCGAGCAGGCGCTGCGCTACCTTCACGTTCCGCCGTCGCCCGAGGCCGTCGCGGCGGCCGCGGAGGCGAACAAGAAGGCCAACAAGGCGGCGCGCGCGAGCGCGGCCGACGCGGACGACGCGCCGGGTGTCGAGGTGCCCGCGACCGAGCTTCCCGTCTACGCCGACTCTGACGGGCCTGGAGATGATCCGGCGCTCGCCGAGCAGTGGAACGCCGTCGCGGGCGCGGAGGGTGGAAAAGACGCGCCCGCCGTCGCGCCGACGGCGATCCCGAACTTCGCGGGCATGACGGTGGGCCAAGCGATCCGCGCCGCGCACAAGAGCGGCGTCGAGCTGGCCTTCGACGACGCCACGGGAACGGCGTCGGGCGTCGTGCTCGCGCAGAAGCCGTCGCCTGGGCCGTCGTCGCGCGGGGCGCTGTGCCGGGTGGCGCTCGGGCGCCGGGAATGAGCTTCGCGCTCGAGGCCTTGCTGCGAGGGATCGACGGCGCGACCGTCACGGGCGGCGACGCGCGCGTCACGATCGAAGAGGTTCGCGACGACTCGCGCCTCGTGCGGTCGGGCGATCTGTTCGTCGCCGCGCCGGGGCCCGTTCAAGACGGGCGCGCGTTCATCGCCGACGCGGCGGCACGCGGCGCGAAGGTCGTCGTGAGCGAGGGCGCGGCCGCGGCCTTCGGGGGTGTCACCGTCAAGGTGCCGAACGCGCGCCACGCGCTCGGGCTCATCGCGGCCAATCGCTACGGCGCCGCCGACAAGATGTCGCTGCACGCGATCACGGGCACCAACGGCAAGACGACGACGAGCTACCTCGTCGAGGGCATGCTGCGCGCCGCGGGCCGCGTACCCGGCGTCGTCGGCACGGTCGGCTATCGCTCGGCGTCGCCGGGCTTCGCGCCGATCGAGGCGACGAACACGACGCCGGGCGCGCTCACGCTGCAGTCGATGTTCGCGAAGATGGCAGACGCGGGGACGACTGACGTCGTGCTCGAGGCGACGTCGCAGGCGCTCGCGCAGGGGCGGCTCGACGGCTGCACGTTCCGCGTGGCTGCGCTCACGAACGTCACGCAGGACCACCTCGACTACCACGGCACGATGGACGCGTACTTCGACGCGAAGGCGATCCTGTTCGAGCGCATGCTCGATGCCGCCCGTGGCGTGGGCGTCTTGTTCGTCGATCAACCGGAAGGTCTGCGCATGCGCGCGCGCTGCAAGCGGCCCACGCTCGGCGTCGCGCGACGGCCGGGCACGCCGGGCGCAGACGTCGTCGCCGAGCGCGTCGCCATGGACGCTGACGGAATTCGCGCGACATTCGCGACGCCGAAGGGCGCCGTCGACGTCACGTCGCCGCTCGTCGGTGAGTTCAACGTCGAGAACCTCGCGATCGCCGTCGGCATGGGCATCGCCGCCGATCTGTCCGTCGACGCCATCGCGCGCGGGCTCTCGGGGCTCGTGGGAGCGCCGGGGCGGCTCGAGCGTGTCGCGAACGCGCGCGGCGTCCTGTGCCTCGTCGACTACGCGCACACGCCCGACGCGCTCGAGCGCGCCATCGCGGCCGCGCGGCCCTACGCGCGCGGGCGGCTCATCGTCGTCTTCGGCTGCGGCGGCGATCGCGATCGCGGCAAACGCCCCCTCATGGGCCGGATCGCGGCGCGCGGCGCGGACGTGTCTATCGTGACGTCGGACAACCCGCGGACGGAAGATCCCGAGGCGATCATCGACATGATCGTGTCGGGGCTCGTCGACGGCGGCGCGCGAACGATCTCGCGCGCGGCGGCGACGACGGGCACGCGCGCGTTCCTTCGCGAGACCGATCGACGCGCCGCCATCCAGCTCGCGACGGAGATGTCCACTGACGGAGACGTCGTGCTCATCGCGGGTAAGGGGCACGAGGACTACCAGATCGTCGGGACGACGAAGTCCCACTTCGACGATCGTGAGGAAGCGGCCGCAGGCTTTGCGCGTGCGCGCGAGGCGCAAACATGAGCGCGCCCGCGTCGCACACGTTCGACTTCGCGGCGCGCGCGATGCGTGGAACGTCGCTGCAGGCCGGCGCGCGCGGCGCCGCCTTCGCGGGCATCGCATATGACAGCCGCTCGGCCGCCGCGGGGCAGCTGTTCTTCGCGTTGCCGGGTGAGCGCGTCGACGGGTTCGCGTTCGCGGCGCAGGCCGCCGCGTCGGGCGTCGCGGGGATCGTCGTCGCGCGCGGGCGCGGCGTTCCCGCGGGGTGCGAGGGCGTCGCCGTCATCGCCGTCGACGATCCGAAGCTCGCCATGGGCGATCTGGCGCGCGCCGCGCGCGCGCGGTTTCGCGGGCACGTGGTCGGCGTCACGGGCTCGATGGGCAAGACGACGACGAAGGAGCTCGTCGCGGCGGCGCTGCGGCCGCTCGGCGACGTGCTGCGCACGCCGGGCAGCCTCAACACCGAGATCGGCATGCCCGTGACGATGCTGTCGGCCAGCGGCAACGAGGCAGCGTGGGTGCTCGAGATGGCGATGCGCGGGCGCGGCGAGATCGCGTACCTCGCCGACGTCGCGCGGCCCGGCGTTGGCGTCATCACGAACGTCTCGGGCGCGCACCTCGAGCGCCTCGGATCGATCGAAGAGATCGCGCGCGCGAAAGGCGAGCTCTTCGCGGGGCTCGGGGCCGACGGCATCGCGATTTTTCCCGCCGACGATCCGCTCGTCATCGAGGAGGCGGCGCCGATCGCGAACGAGCGGCGCATCACGTTCGACGGCGCGGCGCGCGCGCGCGTGCCCGTCGACGTGCGCGTGCTCGAGGTG
>DATAZS010000022.1:0-1782 GCA_036271915.1 Polyangia bacterium | reverse complement strand
GAGCCGCCGCTCGATCCGAAGAAGAACGTGCTCGAGAACGTCGAGGTCGCCGTCGCGGGGACGAAGGCGCTGCTCAAGCGCTTCGACGAGGTCAACATGCGCCTCGGCGAGGACATGAAGCCCGACGAGATGGACAAGCTGCTCGCCGAGCAGAGCAAGCTGCAGGACGCCATCGAAGCGGCCAACGCGTGGGATCTCGATCGCACGCTCGAGATCGCGATGGACGCGCTCCGCCTGCCGCCCGCCGACGCGGACGTCACGAAGCTGTCGGGCGGCGAGCGCCGCCGCGTCGCCTTGTGCAAGGTGCTGCTCGAGCGCCCCGATCTTTTGCTGCTCGACGAGCCCACGAACCACCTCGACGCCGAGAGCGTCGCGTGGCTCGAGCACTTCCTGCACGACTTCCCGGGGACGATCATGGCGGTCACGCACGATCGCTACTTCCTCGACAACGTCGCGGGCTGGATCCTCGAGCTCGATCGCGGCGCGGGCATCCCGTGGGAGGGCAACTACTCTTCGTGGCTCGACCAGAAGCGCAAGCGCCTCGAGCAAGAAGAGAAGACGGAGTCGGCGCGCCAGCGCACGCTCGCGCGCGAGCTCGAGTGGGTCAAGGCGTCGCCGCGCGCCCGTCAGGCCAAGTCGAAGGCGCGCCTCGCGGCGTACGACCAGATGCTCGCCGACGAGCAGCAGAAGCGCGAAGACACGATCGAGATCGCGATCCCGCCGGGGCCGCGCCTCGGCGATCTCGTCGTGAAGGCCGAGCACGTCAAGAAGTCCTTCGGCGACAAGGTGCTGTTCGACGATCTGAGCTTCAACCTGCCGCGCGGCGGGATCGTCGGCATCATCGGCGCGAACGGCGCCGG
Organism: Polyangia bacterium; assembly: GCA_036271915.1. GTDB lineage: Bacteria > Myxococcota_A > Polyangia > Fen-1088 > Fen-1088 > DASZFV01. The sequence goes on along the minus strand of DATAZS010000022.1, from coordinate 922 downwards.
CAAGACGACGCTGTTCCGCATGATGGCGGGGCAGGAGAAGGCCGACGGCGGCACGATGCGCATCGGCGACACGGTGAAGCTCGCGCACGTCGATCAGTCGCGTGAGTCGCTCGAGGGCGACAAGAGCGTGTTCGACGAGATCGCGCAGGGCGCCGAGTTCCTCGAGATCGGCAAGCGCAAGATCCCGGCGCGCGCCTATGTGTCAGGGTTTGGGTTCAAGGGCACCGACCAGCAGAAGCGCATCGGCGATCTGTCGGGCGGCGAGCGCAACCGCGCGAACCTCGCGAAGCTGCTGCGCAGCGGCGGCAACGTCCTCATGCTCGACGAGCCGACGAACGATCTCGACGTCGACACGCTGCGCGCGCTCGAGGACGCGCTGCTGTCGTTCGCGGGCTGCGTCGTCGTCATCAGCCACGATCGCTGGTTCCTCGACCGCATCGCGACGCACATGCTGGCGTTCGAGGGCGACAGCCAGGTCGTGTGGTTCGAGGGCAACTACCAGGACTACGAGGCCGACCGCCGCCGCCGCCTGGGCGCCGCCGCCGACCAGCCGCACCGGATTCGGTACAAGAAGCTCACGCTCTGAGCGGCTCGCGCGTGGCGGCGGACACGCCGCGGCTCCGTCACGCGTCGGGCGCCTGAACGACTGACAAGGATGACCTCCGGTTGCATGGTCGCGCGCGTCATCAGCCTGTCCGCGGTCGCGGCGGGGGTGATGCTTTGCGCGTGCGGCCGGTCGGCTTTGTACGGGGGCGAAGTGTCGGCCGCCGCGGCGCCGCGTCTCGAGGCGGCGGTCGAGCGCACGCCCAACGATGGAGTCGCGGACGGCGCGCCTGATGCCGCGTTTCACGAAGCCGCGCGCTTGGAGGGCATCGACATCGCCGACGGCCATGTCGACGCTGCGGACGGCGTCGACATGGCC
>DATAZS010000021.1:0-18920 GCA_036271915.1 Polyangia bacterium | reverse complement strand
GCCTGCACCGTGACGATTTTGGGGGGCCGAACGCTACAGGTCGATGATGTTCAGCGGGCCGAGGTAGTCGGTCTTGCCGACGTCGACGCCGCCCGCGCGCAGCAGGTCGTACGCCGTCGTGACGTGGAAGTAGAAGTTCGGGATCTGGCGGAACCAGAGGTACTCGTCGGCCCGCATGCCCTTGCCGGGGCGGTTCGGCATCTTGATGATCGTCTCGCCCTTCGTCGCGGCGAAGTCGGCGGCCGAGAGGCCTTCGATCACGGCGAGGCACTTCGCGATGCGACCGCGCAGCTGCTCGAACGTCGTCTCGTCGTCTTCGTGCTTCGGCAGATCCTTGTTCGAGAGCGCCTGGGCCGCGCCCTTCGCCGTGTCACAGGCGATGCGGATCTGGACCGTGAACGGCAGCATGTCGGGCGCGAGGCGCGCCGTGAGGAAGTTGTTGACGTCGAAGTTGCGCGTCTTCGCGTACGCCTCGGCCTTGCCGAGGATGCCGTCGAGGATGCGGAGCGTGCGCGCGAACTGCTGGATGGCCTGATGGTACATCTTGGGATCTCCTGACTTGGGGACCGAAGCTTCGCCCGAGCAGCCCGGGCCCCAAGCAGATGCCACCCCGCGCGCGGAGTTACAACCTCGTCAGGGTGTCGCGGTCGCGGCGCCCGCCGTACACTGGTGATTCACGCACCCGCACGCGACGACGATCAACGGACAGGCGAAGGTGCAGGTAAACGGCGGGCTCGCCGGAACGGGATCCGTCTTGGCGACGCAGATCTGCGAGCAGCTGCAGCCCCCGGCCGGGCGCGTCGTGCAATCCGAGGCTTGATCGCAGTAGTCGAGCGGAACGGATCCGTCGGTGCCCCCGGCGGCACAGCCGCCCGCGTGTGCGACGGCGACGCCCGCGCAGGCGGCGTTGCACGCGCTCGCGTAGTCCTTGCCGTCGACGCCACAGACTGGACTGTAGATGGCGTCGCAGAGGCAGAGGCCGCCGCCGTCTTTGCCTGCGGCGCCGCTGCCCGCGCCACCATCGGATCCACCGTACGTGCCGGCCGTGCCGGCGCCACCGGCAGTGCCGGCACTTCCCGCGCTGCCGCTCTTGCCAGCGGACGCGCCGCCGTCGTTCGGTCCGTGCGGGGGACCGGCGCCCACGCCCCCCGCCGTGCCGCCGCCCGCCGCGCCGCCATTGCCCCCGTCGTCGCTCTGCGAAACCGAGCCGCAGGCGAGGCTGACGGCCCCCATCAGGAATAGAAACGCAGCCGGACGGAGGAACAGGACCTTGGGGGAGTCGAATTTCATGCGGCCGCTGTGTGCAACCGACGTACCACGCGAAACGCCGCGAACGCGCGCGCTCAGCGCCGACGCGGACCGAAAATCACTCGGTCCGCGTCAGTTTTCTGATTTACGCGGCCGCGACGTTGGGGACAGTCAGCCAGCCGAAGGCCTCGCGGCGCGGTCCTTCTTCGCCGTCCTCGGCCTTTCCGAACAGCGTCGCGTTCTCGACGAGTGTCTCCCATTGCTCGCCGAAATCTTTCTTCTCGGCGGCGAACGACACGACGATGTGGGGCGTGTGGCCGAGCGGCGTCTCGACGTTCAGCTCGAGCGGCCGCGTCGTCTCGGCGCTCGTGAAGTCGCCGAGCACGCGGTATTTCCCTTTGCCCAGCGAGACGACGTCATTGCTGCGGAACGAGAACAGCTTGTCGTGCTCCGCGACGTCGCCCGCGGCGCGCGCGCTCGTCGCGTCGACGAACAGGTTAATCCCCACGTCGTCCAGATCGGGACCGAGCACGAGGCGCGTCTGCCACGCGCCAAAGGTGCCGGACAAGAACAAGCCCTTGCCGTGAATCTGAAGATCGATGTCAGGCCGAGCCGAGGTTGCGTTGCTGGATTGTTCGTTCATTGATGCCTCGCCCCTCAGTTAAGCACCCGAGAACGCGCGTCAAGCGCTGCGCCGTGTCACCTTCCTGTCGTCTACTTCGTCTACTTTTGCTCCCTCAACATCTTAATCACCGTCGTCGAGACGTCTCCCAGCATGTCGATCTTGCGCGAGACCATCGCGAACCACGTCGAGGCGTCGATGCCGAAGCCGGCCTCGTCGCTGCCGTAGACGACGCTCTCCATGCGCTGCACCTCGGTGGCCTCGGGCGAGGCGAGCGTGCGACGCAGGAGCTGCTCGGCGGCGCGCGGCGCGGCCGCCGAGAAGATGTGGAAGTAGCTGGCCTGCACGGCGATGAGCGCGGCGACCGAGAGGCGCTGTCCCTGCGAGAAGCGATCCTCGAGGAACGCGTCCGTGAGCTGCGCGCGCTCGACGCCCAGCTTCTCCTTCGCGTACAGCAGTGCGACGCAGGCGAGGGCGCTCGAGCGTCGCGGCCCGCTCACGCCCACGACGACGAAGGCGTCGAGCGCCGCGAGCAGCTCGGCGTTCAGGTTCGAGTAGTACGCGATGAGCTGCGCCGCCGTGACGACCTTGTCTTCGATGCCGGCGCGCGTCTGGCCCAGCTGCGCGAGCAGCGCGTTCGCGCGATCGACGCGGTGGCGCACGGACAGCGGGATCTCGCCCGCGTCGCGCAGCACGCGCGCGAGCACGGCGCGCTGCGTGTCGACGCGCGAGCGCTGGCGCGCGAGCTCGGGCCCGGGCAACTTGCCGTGCGACGCCGCGAACAGCGTCGACAGGCCGCGCTCGCGCTGCGTCTCGTGCAGCAGGCCGTGCACGGCGTCGGTCGTCGCGAGGAAGGGGAACTCGACGTCGTTGATCGGGCGATCGTCGACGGGCAGCAGGGGCGGGGTCACGATGAGGTCGTCGCCGGGATCGCGGCGCGCGAGGAACGCGATCTGCTTGTCGACGCACGCGGCCTTGAGGACGCCCGCGCTGCCCGCGCGGCGCAGCGACTCTTCGAACGTCGCGCCCTCGAACGTGCGCACCTCGTACGACGAGCGGCAGAGAGCCACCGTGACGAGGCAGCTGTCGTCCGCGCCAGTCGTCGCGGAGCCCGAGTCGTCAGCTGCGAGGCAGAAGCGGAGGATGCGTAGGGCGTCTTGTTGCGACAGCGGCATGGATGAACGTTTGGGCGTCAGTCATAGCCTGTAACCGCACCCATTTCGCGCGTGTTTCGGGCGTCAGCGACCTGGGTAAATTCTAGCTCAGCCAACGGCCGCGAGCGGCGGCCGTGGCGGCGCGTGGCGCTTCAGCAGGCGCGTGAGCTCGTTCTTGCACGAGCCGCAGCCCGTGCCCGCGCGCGTCGCGCCGCCGATGGCCTCGACCGACGCGCAACCCGAGTCTATGGCGGCGCACACGCCCGCCTCCGTGACCTTGTTGCAGTTGCACACGACGCGCTCGTCCGCGGCCACGGGACCGGCCACCATCGTCGGACACAGCGCCTCGAGCGGATCGGCGGGCATGGCGTCGCCGCGATCGAAGAGCTGTACGAGCGACGCCGCGGCGGCCGTGTTGCCGACGAGCATCGCGCCCACGAGCCTGCCCTCGCGCATGATGAGCTTGCGGTAGGCATTGCGGCGCTGCTCGACGATCTCGAGCACGTCGTCGGTCTCGAGCTCGGGGTCCATGGTGCCCATCGTCGCGACGTCGACGCCCGCGACCTTGAGGCGCACGTACAGCTTGCTGCCCTTGTAGCGCGCCTGCGGCCCCGCGCCCGTGAGCACGTCGGCGAGCACGGCGGCCTGCTCCCACGCGGGCGCGACGATGCCGTACGTGCGGCCGCGGTGCTCGGCGCACTCGCCGAGCGCGTAGACGCCGGGGACCTCGGTCGCCAGGGCGTCATTGACGATGATGCCCTTGTTGACCGGCAGGCCCGAGGCCTTCGCGACGTCGACGCGCGGGCGGACGCCGCACGCGAGCACGACCATGTCGGCGGGCAGGCGCTTGCCGTCGTCGAGCGTGACGCTCTCGACGGCGCCGTCGCGCGGCGCGGGATCGAGCGCGACGTCGTTGTCGGGGCCGTCACCGTGGATCGACTCGATCGTGCAGCCCAGCTTGACGAACATGCCGAAGCCCTCGACCTGCCGCGCGAGCATCTCGCCCGCCATGGGATCGAGCTGCGCGTTCATGAGCGTCGCGGACGCGTGCACGACGGTGACGTGCAGGCCGCCGTCGCTCAGCGCCTTGGCGGCCTCGAGCCCGAGCAGGCCGCCGCCGAGGACGATGGCGCTGCTGCCCGGGCGCGCGTGCTCGCGCATCGCGAGGCAGTCGGCGATCGTGCGATAGACGAACACGCCGCGCCGGAGCGCGCCGCCCGCGACGGTCGCGCCCTCGATCGCGGGCACGAGCGGCTGGCTGCCCGTCGCGATCACGGCCGTGTCGTAGCGGTGCGCGCCGCCGTCGGACGTCTCGACGACTTTGCGGGTCGTGTCGAGCCGCGTGACGGCGACGCCCGAGCAGAGCGTGATGCCGCGCTCGGCGAACCACGCGGCGTCCTTCGTGACGATGACGTCGGGCGCCTCGCCCGCGAGCACGCGCGACAGCAGGATGCGGTTGTACGTGCCCGACGGCTCCTCGCCGTAGACGGTGATGTCGTAGCGCGCCGTCGCGCCGCGCGCGACGAGCTCGTCGAGCAGGCGGCACGTCGCCATGCCGTTGCCGACGATGACGAGGCGGCGCTTGCCCATCAGGCGGCCACCCCGAGGGGCAGGGCGCGCGCGCGCACGGCGCACACCTTGAACTCGGGCATGCGGCTCACGGGGTCGAGCGCGGGCACCGTGAGGATGTTGGCGGCCTGCTTGCCGCCCCAGTGGAACGGCGCGAACAGCGTGTCGGCGCGGATGTCGGGCGAGACGGCGACGTTGAAGGCGACGCTGCCGCGGCGGCTCTCGACCATGAGCCGACCGCCGTCCTCGGCGCCCAGCGTGGCCGCGAGGCGCGGGTGGATCTGCACGCGCGGCTCGGGCTTGGCGTCGACGAGCGCGCGCACCTGGCGCGTCTGCGCGCCCGAGTTGTAGTGCTCGCGGTAGCGGCCCGTCGTGAAGTACAGCGGATACTCCTCGTCGGGCGTCTCGGCCGACGGGCGATCGCGCACGACGTGCAGGCGCGCCTTGCCGTCGGCGTGGGCGAAGCGCTCCGAGAAGAGGCGCGGCGTCCCCGGGTGATCGACGCTCGGGCACGGCCAGAAAACGCCCTGCTGGCGGCGAATCTTGTCGTAGGTGATGCCGCTGTAGTCGGCGCGCGCGCCGGCCGTCGCGGCGCCGAGCTCGGCGAAGACCACCTCGGGCTCGCTCGACGGGAACAGCGCGCCCGCGCCAAGGCGCGCCGCGAGCGCGCACAGGATCTCGAGATCGGTGCGGGCGCCCGCGGGCGCGGGCCGCACGCGCTCGCGCAGGATGACGCGGCCCTCGAGGTTCGTCATCGTGCCCGTCTCTTCGCCCCACTGCGCGATGGGAAGGAAGGCGTGCGCGTGCGCCGAGGTCTCGTTCTCGAACGCGTCGCTCACGACGCACAGATCGAGCGCCGCGAGCTTGCGCTCGATGTTGCGCGCGTTCGGCGACGCGACGGCGACGTTCGAGCCGAAGACGAGCAGCGCGCGCACGCCGCCCTCGGGGCCGAGCGCGTCGAGCAGCTCGTAGGCGCTCTTGCCCTTGCCCGGCAGCGTCTGTGGATCGACGCCCCACACGCGGGCAATCGTCGCGCGGTCGTCGGCGTTCTCGATGAGTCGATACCCGGGCAGCTGGTCGGCCTTCTGCCCGTGCTCGCGCCCGCCCTGGCCGTTGCCTTGCCCCGTGATGCAGCCGTAGCCGCTCGCGGGCTTGCCCACCTTGCCCAGCAGCAGCGCAAGGTTGATGAGCGCGAGCACGGTGTCCGAGCCCTTCGACTGCTGCTCGGGGCCGCGGCCCGACAGGATCATGGCGCGTTCGGCGTCGGCGAGCATCCGCACGACGGTCAGCTGTTGATCGAGGGAGACGCCCGTCTGCCGTTCGACGTGCGCGCCGTGCGTGCCCAGCAGGTGGCGACGCAGCGCCTCGAAGCCCGTCGTGCGCGCGGCGACGTACGCGTCGTCGACGCGGCCCTCGGAGATCGCGAGCGCGCAGAGCCCGTTCGCGAGCATGAGGTCCGTGCCGGGCGTCGGCTGGACGTGCAGGTCGGCGACGCGCGCCGTCTCCGTGCGCCGCGGATCGACGACGACGAGCTTCCCGCCGCGCTCGCGCAGCTGGTCCACCCACTGCATCATGGGCGGCATCGTGTCGGCGGGATTCGCGCCCCACAGGACGAGCACGTCGGTGCGGGCCAGGTCTTCGACGGGGAAGGGCATGCCGCGATCGAGGCCGAAGGCCTTGTTCTGCCCCGCGGCCGCCGACGACATGCAGTAGCGGCCGTTGTAGTCGATGTTGGGGGTGCCGAGCGCGAGGCGCGCGAACTTGCCCAGCAGGTACGCCTTCTCGTTCGTGAGCGCGCCGCTGCCGAAGGCCGCGAGCGCGTCCGCGCCGTGGCGCGCGCGGATCGCGAGCACGCGCTCGGCGACGAAGTCGAGCGCCGCGTCCCACGACGCCTCGACGAGCTGGCCCGTACGCCCGCGCAGGCGCGGCGTCGTCACGCGCGCGTCGTGGTCGAGCAGCTGCGCCGACGTGAAGCCCTTGATGCACATCTGGCCGCGGTTGACGGGGAAGTCCTCGTCGGCGCGGACGTCGAACGCCGGCTGTGCCTTCGGGTCGAACGCCGCGTCGCCCGGCGCCTCGGGCGCGCGCGCCGTGACGCGCATCCCGCACTGAAACGCGCAGTAGGGGCAGTGGGTCTTCACGTGGGGTCCAGCGGGGCCTGCATCTGGATCTCGACGCGCCCGTCGCGCACGCGCGCGGGCCACGTGGGCACGGAGACGCTTGCGTCGTCGAGGCAGCGCCCCGTGCGCAGATCGAAGCTCTGCTTGTACAGCGGCGACGCGATCTTCGCGACGCCGTCGCGATCGCCGACGATGCCGCGCGACAGGACGAAGGCCTGGCTGAACGGATCGAAGTTGCCGAGCGCGAACACGACGTCGCCTTGGCCGACGCGCACGACGGCGACCTGCGTCCCCAGCACGAGCGCGCACACGCCCGTGTCGGGATCGATGTCGTCGAGCGCGCACACGGGGTGCCAGTCGGCGTCGTGCAGCGGGATCGCGCTCTCGTTCGCAGGCCGCGGACGCGTCGCCTCCGAGGGCAACGTGAGCGTCAGGAGGGTCATACTGGAGGAGCTCCCACGACTGACGACGCGTCCGAGGCTGCGATCTTGAGCGCTTTTTCGTCCCAGGTCGCGGGACGATGCTGCTGGCGCAGCGGCACGCGCACGATGCTGGGATCGGCGGCGGCGCTGTTGACGAACGAGCGGAACCGGCGCAGCGCGATCGGGTCTTCGACGGCCGTCTTCCACTCGTCTTGATACGTGTCGACGACGTGCTGCATCTCGCGCTCGAGCTCGGCCGCGAGGCCGAGCGAGTCCTCGACGACGACCTGCTTCAAGTAGTCGATGCCGCCCTCGAGCTTGTTGAACCAGGTCGCCGTGCGCTCGAGCCTGTCGGCCGTGCGCACGTAGAACATGAGGAAGCGATCGACGTAGCGGAGCAGCGTGTCCTCGTCGAGATCGGTCGCGAGGAGCTGCGCGTGCTGCGGCTTCATGCCGCCGTTGCCGCACACGTAGAGGTTGTAGCCCTTCTCCGTCGCGATGATGCCGAAGTCCTTGCTCTGCGCCTCGGCGCACTCGCGCGCGCAGCCGGACACGGCGCTCTTGAGCTTGTGCGGGCTGCGCAGGCCCTTGTAGCGGTTCTCGACGCGGATCGCGAAGGCCACCGAGTCCTGCACGCCGTAGCGGCACCACGTGCTGCCCACGCACGATTTCACCGTGCGCAGCGCCTTGCCGTAGGCGTGGCCCGACTCGAAGCCCGCGGCGATGAGCTCGCGCCAGATCTGCGGCAGCTGCTCGACGCGCGCGCCGAAGAGGTCGACGCGCTGGCCGCCCGTGATCTTGGCGTACAGTCCGTGGCGCTCGGCGACCTCCCCGAGCACGATCAGCTGGCGCGGCGTGATCTCGCCCGCGGCGACGCGCGGCACGACGGAGTACGTGCCGTCGCGCTGGATGTTGGCCATGAAGCGATCGTTCGTGTCCTGCAGGCCCACGTGCTCGCGCTTCATGATGGGCTCGTTAAAGATCGACGCGAGGATCGAGGCCATGGCCGGCTTGCAGATCTCGCAGCCCGCGCCGCGCCCGAAGCTCGCGAGCGCCGTCGCGAACGTCCGCGTCTGCTTGACCTTGACCAGGTGGAACAGCTCCTGGCGCGAGTGCGGGAAGTGCTCGCACAGGTGGTTCGTGACGGTGACGCCCGCGCGCCGCAGCTCGGCCTTGAGGATCTCGGTGACGAGCGGCACGCACGATCCGCAGCTCGTGCCGGCCTTCGTGCACGACTTCACGGCGCCGATCGTCGACAGGCTCTGTGCGGCGATGGCGTCGCAGATCGCGCCCTTCGAGACGTTGTTGCAGCTGCAGATGTTGGCCTCGGCGGGCAGCGAATCGGGCCCGAGCCCCGCGCGCGGACGGCCGCCGCGGTCGGGCAGGATCATGTCGTCGGGCTCGGGCGGCAGCTTCGTGCGACTCTGCACCATCGCGAGCAGTTGGGTGTACGACGCGGCGTCGCCCACGAGGATGCCGCCCAGCAATCGCTCCTTGTCGGCGCTCACGACGAGCTTCTTGTAGACGCCCTGCACGCTGTCGACGAGCGACAGCGTGTGCGCGCCCGCCTCGAGGCCGAACGCGTCGCCGAAGCTCGCGACATCGACGCCCAGAAGCTTGAGCTTCGAGCTCATGTCGAAGTGGCCGAGCGCATCACTCTCGAGCCCGAGCAGTTGCTTCGCCGCGATCTCCGCCATCTTGTAGCCCGGGGCGACGAGGCCGTAGGTGCGGCCCTGCCACGACGCGCACTCGCCGATGGCGTAGACGCTCGCGTCGCCGGGCGCGCGGCAGTACGCGTCGACGACGACGCCGCCGCGCGCCGCGATCTCGAGGCCGCACGCACGCGCGAGGGCGTCGTTGGGGCGGATGCCCGCCGAGAAGACGACCATCTCGGCCGGCAGCTCGCCGCCGTCGGCGAAGAGGATGCGCCCCACGGGGCCGCGTCCATCGTCGCGGATGGTCATGCCGCCGATCTTCTTCGTGTTGATGCCCGTGTGCACGCCCACGCCGAGGCCCTCGATGCGGCGTCGCAAGATCGCGCCGCCCATCTCGTCGACCTGCAACGGCATGAGGCGCGGCGCGACCTCGAGCACGTGCGTCTCGAGGCCGAGGTTCTGCACAGCGTTCGCCGCCTCGAGGCCCAGCAACCCGCCGCCGATGACGGCGCCCGCGGCGACGTCGGGCCGCGCGGCCCACGCGCGGATGGCCTCGAGATCCTCGATCGTGCGGTAGACGAAGCAGCCGGGGCGCTCGCGTCCGTCGACGGGCGGCACGAACGGGAACGAGCCGGTCGCGAGCACGAGCACGTCGTACGGAACGTCATCGCCGCGCGACGAGCGGACCGTCTTGGCGACGCGGTCGACGGCCGTCGCGCGATCGGAGAGGCGCACTTCGATGCCGGCCGACGCGTAGGCGTCGGCGTCGACGAGCGACAGTTTCTTGGCGCCGTCCTCGTGCTCGAACAACTTCGAGAGATTGACGCGGTCGTAAGCGAGGCGCGGCTCGTCGCAGAACACCGTGACGGCGAAGCGCGTCGCGCCGCCGCCCTCGATGAGCCGCTCGAGGAAGCGGTGCCCCACCATGCCGTTCCCGAGGACCACCAGCTTTACTCGCGTCGACATCTGAGACGATGGTAGAGGTCGCCTCGTTTCGGGTCGGTCAAGAGATCGTCGAAAGGTCGTTTCGCCGTCGCTGGACGGTCTATCGTCCTCGACATGCGTCGGCTCGAGCTCGACGGCTCGGGCAAAGGCAGCTACTGCAACGCAGGCGTGGATTATCCGCCGTGCCTCTACTCGTTCGGCCTGCCGCTCCCGTGAGCGCGCCGCGGCCGCTCAGCCGGTTTTGGCGATGAGGCGCGGGCCGGGACGCTCGACGAGTATCTTGCCCGGCAGCTTGTCGCGCGGCGGACGCGCCATCGACACCGCCGACGCCGACGGCTCCTCTGTCGACGCCAGCGCTCCACAGAGCGACGCGAGGCGAACGAGCTCCGCCGCGCTGTGAACCTGCAGCTTGCCGTTGATGTGGCTGCGATGGGTCTCGACCGTCTTGACGCTGATGCCCAGCTTGACGGCGACCTGCTTGTTGGTCTGGCCCCAGATGATCAGATTGAAGATCTCTCGCTCGCGCGCCGACAGGCGATCGAGGATCGCGGCGCGGCCCGCGCGCAGATCGTCGGTCCCGCTCGCCGCGCCGTCGGCGCGCAACGCCGTGGACGTCACGCGCTGCCCGGCGGCGACCTCGCGGATGGCGGCGAGGATCTCGTTGCTCGGCTGGCGCTTGAGGACGTAGCCCGAGACGCCCGCGACGAGCGCCTGACGAACGACGACCTCGTTCGCGGCCGTCGCGACGACGAGCACGCGCGCCGCCGGAGCGATTTCGCGCAGCATGCCGACGAGGGCGACGCCGCTCTGATCGCCGAGCTCGAGGTCAGTGATCAGGAGGTCGGGCTCGTGAGCCCGCACCGCCTCCATCGCCGACTGGCTGTCCTTCGCCTCGGCGACGATGGAAAAATCACGCGCGTCTGCCAGCAAAGCGCGCATGCCCATACGAAAAATGTCGGAAGAGTCCACTAGAACGATACGCAAGATGGTTCCTCGTTCCTTTTGAAAGGTTCAGATGCGATGCAACCTGAGTGCCGCGAGGGCTTCCGATTTATTCACGCGATAATCGCCGCCGCTCGGTGCGCCGGTGTCCAAGAAGCGAACAATTTGTGTTCCGGCTGTATGTGTTTTTGACAGCTTGGGCGATCGACGAGGGGTGTTACCCTGCGGACTCTCACGCTCGGAGCCTCCGAACATGAAGCGAAACGGCTTGGCGCTGCTGGTCCTCGCTCAAGTTCTGGCGGTCGGCGCGTGCGCGAACAATCCGTATGTCATCGGGGAGGTGTGCCCCGGTGTCGCCGCCGATGGGGGCGCCGATCCGCGCTGTGGCTCGACGAACACGGGCACGACGCTCTCGATCGACTTCGGGACGTCGGGGACCTCGCAGCTGGGCGCGCTCGCGCTCGGCTCGGGGGACGTGGCTCCCGCGTGGCGCCTGCTCGGCCAGGGCGCGAGCATCGCCGCGTGGATGGATGAAATGGGCGGCGCGCTCACGACGACGGGCGTCGCCGCGGACAACGACGCCGCGCCGTTCTCCGACGCCACGCGCGCCGCCGTGCTCGCCGTGACGCCGACGTACGTCGCGGGTGACGCGACGACGGGCGCCGTGGGCGCCGCCGACTTCGCGCTCGAGGTCGTGCTGCGCGCGGCGGCGGGCGCGACCGTGCTCGACAAGCGCGCGGGCGCGACGGGGTGGGCGCTGCGCGAGACGACGGCCGGGCTGCTCACGCTCGAGCTCGACGACGGCGTCGCGCCCGTCGTCACGGTGTCGTCCGAGGCGCTCACGACGAACGCTTGGTACCACTGCCTCTTCTGGGTGAGTCACGCGTCAGGCGCGCGCGTCGACTGCGATGGGCGCATGGGGACGGCCGTGACGCTTCCCGCGCTCGGCGCGCTCGATTCGGCGACGAAGATCGCGGCGGGCGGCGGCGCGGCCGTCGAGGTCGCCGAGGTCGCGCTCTTCACCGTGGTGAAGGCGGGCGATCTCGGCGATCCGTCGACGTGGTTGGGCGTCGGCGGTCGGCGCTTCGCGAAGCTCACCGGCACGGACCCGAAGATCGCGGGCGGCAGCGCCACGCCCGCGCTCGGCATTCGCGGCGGCGAGGCGTACCTCGATCTGCAATCGGTGGGCGGCGCGCGCGAACTCTTCCTCGTGGGCGCGGACTGGCCGCGCGTCGCGTGTCGCGTCGACGGGAAGGGGACGCGCGTGTGCGGTTATCTGAGCGAGCCTGCGCGCACGCGGCTCGCGCCCGCTGATCCACGCGCGTGGGTCGCGACCGAGCTCACCCTCGCCGAGCGCGGGCCGGCGTTCCCGGATCCGCTCGTGCGCTTCGAGACGCTCGTGCCGTCGGCGACGAACGCGGCGCACACGTTGTCGTTCACGGGCATGCTCGGCGCCGCGCCGCAGATCTTTTCTTTCTTCGTCAACGCGAGGGGCGCCGCGAGCGCGCGTCTCGAGGTGTCCGCGGGCGGCGCGGGCACGGCGGTGTTCGACGTCGTCGCGGGCGCGGTCCTCACGTCGCCGACCGCCGTCGGATCGGCGGCCACGATCGAGGCGTGGGGCGACGGGACGTTTCGCTGCTCATACGTCTTCACGGCGCCCGCCGCGCCTGCGACCTATGCGCTTCGTCTCGTCGACGCCTCTGGCGACGACACCTTCGCGGGCGCGGGCCTGGGCGCGATCGCCGTCGCCGGGCTGCAGGTCGACGAGGGGCTCGCCTACGCGGGCTCGTTGCTGGGCGTTCCGGGGGTGGGGAAGGTTCAGCCGCCCGATCACCTGACCTTCGTCGCGGACGGCAACCTGCCGATGGGCGCGTCGACGTCCGTGAGCGTGACCGTGCTCTTGCCGACGGGGCCTCGCCTCACCGACCAAGCGATGGTCAACATCAACGACGGCGGGATGTTCAAGGATCAGGTGCAGCTGTTCGTGCGCGGCGACACCGGGCTCGCGGCGTTCTGGGGTCTGTCGACGCCGGGCACGCACTGGACGTTCGACGCGCCCGCGACGGCTCCCGTCACCGACGGCGCGCGTCACACGGTCATCGGATCATGGGACGCGTCGATGGCGCGCCTCACGATCGACACGGCGAGCAAGACGCAGGCGCAAATGATGCCCGGCGCGCCCGCGATCCCGCTCGACCGCATCGATGTCGGCTTCTCCGAGGCCAGCAGCGGCGCGCTCGAAGGCCTCGTCGGAAGCCTCGAGATTGGCGCGATGTGATGGCGTCGCGCTTCACGCGCTTCGGGAAACGAAACGCCGTCGCCGCGCCCACTACCAGCCTGGTTGAGGATCAGGTGGTGCAAGCCTTGGCGACATCCGGAAACGAGGGCGCGGGTGCGGCGATAGCCGCCGCGCCGCCGCTACCTTCATTCGAGCAGGTCTACGAGGCCTACTTCGCGTTCGTCTGGCGCAACGTCCTCAACCGCGGCGTGCCCGCCTCGGCGGTCGACGACGTCGTGCAAGAGGTGTTCATGGTCGTGCACCGCAAGCTGCCCGGCTTCGAGGGGCGGTCCTCGATGCGCACGTGGCTCGCGGGCGTCGTCCGGCGCGTCGTCATGGATCACGTGCGTAAGCGCGGCAACGCGCCCGCGGGCGACGAGCCGCTCGCGGCCGAGAGCATCAGCCCCGCGCGCGGCCCGGGCGAGGAGCTCGACGCCAAGGTGGCCGTGCGCGCGCTCGACGAGCTGCTCTCGAGCATGCCCGAGTCGCAGCGCGAGGTCTTCATCCTGCACGAGATCGAAGAGATGACGGGACGCGAGATCGCGGACGCCGTCGGCGCGAACGAGAACACGGTGCACACGCGCCTGCGCGCGGCGCGGCGCCTCTTCAAAAAAGGACTCGCGCGCTTGCGCGGCGAGTAAGACGCGGCCATGCGGCGACGTATAGAATGGAGGGACCGGTGGTGAACGACATCGACGACGAGATGGACCCCGGCGCGCGTCGCGTGGTCGCGCTCGCGCGCACGGCGCGCACGCCGAGCGATGCCGACAAGCGGCGCGTGCGTCAGGCGCTCGCGCTCGGCATCGGCGCCGCGACGGCGGGCGTGTCGGCGGGTACGGCGCTCGCGTCGGCCAGCAAGGTCGGCGTGCTCGTCGGGTTGCGCGGCATCATCGCGGCGCTCGTCGTCGCGACGGCGGGCACGGGCACGTACTTCTTCGCGCGCTCGCGGGCCGCTTCGATCTCGCCGCCGGCGGTCGTCGCGACGACGCCGGCCGCCGCGCCCGTCATCCTGCCCGTGACGCCGCCGCCGGCCGTGGTCGCGTCGCCCGATCCGCTGCTCGCCGAGCTGTCGTTGCTCCGTCAGGCCCAGCAGGCGCTGCGCGATGGTCAGGCGCGCCGCGCGCTCGATCTCGCCGAGCGGCACGCGTCGCTGTATCCGCGCTCGCAGCTCGCGCTCGAGCGGGGCGCGCTGCGCGTCTTCGCGTTCTGTGCCCTCGGCCGCAAGGCGGACGCGCGCGCGCTCGCGAACGAGCTGTTGGCGG
This sequence comes from Polyangia bacterium, assembly GCA_036271915.1. Classification (GTDB taxonomy): domain Bacteria; phylum Myxococcota_A; class Polyangia; order Fen-1088; family Fen-1088; genus DASZFV01. The sequence continues at coordinate 4,703 of DATAZS010000021.1, read as the reverse complement.
CGGCGCCGCGCTCTCCCCTGCGCACGTCGTTGGAGGAAAGCTGCGCGATGCGATGAGGGCAGGCGCGCGACGCTGCGCGATGCTCGCGACGCTCACGGCGTCGCTCATCGCGGGCGGAGCGCGCGCGGCGCCGGATCACGGCGCGGCCGATCGAGACGCGTCTCCGATCGCGCTCGTCTGGGCGGCGCCCGCGGGCTGCCCCTCGTCGGCCGAGATCTCGCGCGAGCTCGCGCGCGTCGCGCGCGCCCCAGCGGGGAAGACGCTGCCGCACCTCACGGTCGACGCGCGCGTCGAGCCGCGCGGCGAGCGTTGGGTCCTCCACCTCCGCACCGTGCGAGACGGCGTCGAGGGCGAGCGCGAGCTCGAGGCCGAGTCCTGCGCCTCGCTCGCGCGCGCCGCGACGCTCGTCGTCGCGCTCGCGCTGGGCGTGGGCGGCGACGAGCTCGGCGCCGCGCCGCCGCCACCGGCCCCCGAAGAGCCGCGTCCACGCACGCCTCCGCGTCCACGCGTCGTCGAGGCGCCGCCGTCGGCCCCCGTCGCGCCCCTGACGCCCGTCGCGCCCGCGCCGCTGCCGCCCGTCGCGCCCACGCCCGTCGCGATCGTCGTCGCGCGTCCGTCCGTCGCGCCGCCGCGCTTCGCGTGGATCCTCGCCGCCGACGCGAGCGCGACGCGCGGACCGCTGCCGGGCACGTCCTTCGGAGCCGCCTTCGGCGTCGACGCGGGCCGCGGCCGGTTCTTCGCGTCGCTGCGCCTCGAGGCGTGGCTGCCCGAGGATGAGGCGACCGCCGCGGCTGGCGTGCGCGCGCGCTACACGGGCGTGGGCGGCGCGCTCGCGGGCTGCGCCGTCGCGGCGCACGCGGGTCGGTTCACGCTCGCGGGCTGCGTCGGCGTGCGCGCGGCGGCGCTGCACGGCGCCTCGTCGGGCGCGCTCGTCGACCGTGACGCGACGGCGCCGCTCTACGCGATCGTCCCCGCGTTGCGATCGCGCACGCGCCTCGCGCGCGCTTTTTTCGTCGACGTCGGCGTCGAGCTCGGGGTGTCGCTCGATCAGCCGCGCTTTGCCCTCCTCGACCTGGGCGACATTTATGAAGTTCCGCGGCTCGTCCCCGCGGCGACGCTCGGGTTCGCCTTCGATCTCTGAAGTCACGAAGCTGTCGTGCGCACGCGGTGCGTAAAAAACGACATCGGCGACAACGACCTTGGCGCGGCCCTCCCACTACCGGGGCCATGACCAACCGAACGGCCCGCACGAGGACACTGGGGATCGCGTTGATCGGAGTCGTCGCCTTGGCGACGTCGGTGGGTTGTTCTTCGACCAAGTCGGGCGCGGCTGGCGGTCAGCGCCCGTCGGGATCGGCGGGGCAGAGCGGCTCGATGCTCGGCGGGAGTGCGGGCACGATCGTCATCTCCGAAGACGGCGGCACGAGCACGGGAGGCGTCGACGCGATGTCGAGCGGCGCGGCCGGCGCCGCGATCGGTCCGAACACGCCCGTGGGCACGTGCGCCTCGGGCTTCATTCGTTGCTACGGCCTCTGCGTCGACGCCACGCTCATGGGCGCCGACTGCCGTCCCGCGCTGTGCGCGACGCCCGCCACGACCGCGACGCCGCCCGCGCGCACGAACATCGGCGCGCGCGGCTTCACGTGGACCGTCGACGCGACGGGCGGGATGACGACGGTGACCTTCACGCCCGGCAAGCCGGGGAACAGCCTGCAGCCGACGATCGCCGTCGATCTCTACTACCGCATCAACGGCGGCACGGGACAGACCGTGACGATGACGGGCGCGACGGCGACCGGCTTCACGTGGTCGTCCGCCGATCTGAAGACGGGCGACGATCTCGACTTCTACTTCCACACGACGGTCGCGACGCAGACGATCATCGTCCCGAGCCCGAACCCCGACGGCAAGCCGCTCATCGACACGATGTGGTTCCACCAGCGCATCGGCGCGGCGGCCGATCCCGAGCCGGCCTACCCGCTCACGGTCACGCTCGCGGGCCGCTTCCGCGATCGCCACCCGAACGAGGAGCGCTACGACCACTACGTCGACACGTACTTCGCGGGCCCGACGTTCGACCTCACGTTCGTCGATCACGGCAACGCGCTCGACGTCACGATCGCGCCGCAGGCGACGATGGACGTGCAGGCCGTCGACTTCAAGACCTACGAGTGCTTCGGCTCGGGCCAGGACGGCGCGCTCCCCGCGCCCACGCCGCTGTGCTCAACGCCGCCCGCGCTCGCCGCGGTCGGCGTGCGCGCGACGAACCAGGGGAACAGCGTCTTCACGTCGCACGTCGACGGCCTGTCATACGGACAGCTGCTCGATTTCGAGCTGACGTTCGTCCGCTCGCGCACGTACTACACGGAGTGGTTCTCGTACTACGTCGGCAGCGGCAAGTTCCAGCCGAAGATCCAGCACCCGTGGGCCACGGCCGCCGGCTCGCAGTCGGTCACGAACGTGACGACGGACGAGTTCGGCTACGCGCAGCACGTGCCGAACCTCACGCCCGCGACGCTCGCGAACTTCATCTCGGGCAAGGTGCTCTTCGAGGCCGACTTCGGCACGCACGTCGGCTACAACCCGCCGACGACGTACGACTGCCCGCGCGGCCTCGCGCCCGGCTCGAAGGTCGCGACGATCGTGACGCCGCCGCCGCCGAGCCCGCTGTTCACGTCGGGCAACTCGTACTCGAACACGACGCTCGCGACGATCCCGCGCCCCGGCTTCACGTCGTCGGCGTGCTTCACGTGCCACCACCTCGACGGCAAGGGTCTGCCGGCCGACGCGACGGGCATGAACCAGACGCTGCTCAAGCTGTTCGCCGCCGACGCGGGCGCGACGACGTCGGGCGCCGACGCGACGTACGGCACGATCCTCGACACGCACGGCCCCGCGGGCGGCGTGGCCGAGGCGACGCCGTCGGTGACGTGGCAGACGTCGACGGTCACGCTGGGCGACGGCACCTCGGTCGAGCTGCGCAAGCCAATGCTCGCGACGGGCGCGCTGCGCGACGGTCCGCTCGGCGCGACGACGCACATCTCGACGCGCATCCCGCGCCCCGTGTTCGGCCTCGGCCTGCTCGAGGCCGTGCCCGCCGAGACCATCCTCGGGCTCGCCGATCCGAACGACGCCAACGGCGACGGCGTCTCGGGCCGCCCAAACTTCGTCGTCGATCCGGCGACGGGCCAGCAGGCGCTCGGCCGCTTCGGCTGGAAGGCCGGCACGGCGTCGCTGCGCGAGCAGGCCGCGCTCGCCTTCGTCAACGACATCGGCGTGACGTCGCCGCTGTATCCGAAGCACCGCTGCGGCGCGAATCAGACGGCGTGCACGCGCGCCGTCGCGTCGGCGACGACGCCGCAGCTCGCGGACACCGACCTCGACCACATCCAGTCGTACCTGCGCAACCTGGCGCCGCCCCCGCGTCGCAACTACGAGGATCCGAAGGCCGTCGCCGGCATGGCGATCTTCGCGGCCATCGGCTGCAACCGTTGCCACGTGCCGAACCTCGTGACCTCGATGACCGCCGAGGTGCCGGAGATGCGCGGCATCCCCATCCAGCCCTTCACGGATCTGCTGCTGCACGACATGGGCGACGGCCTCGCCGACGACGCGCCCGTCGAGGAGGGCACGGCGACGGGCCGCGAGTGGCGCACGCCGCCGCTGTGGGGCAACGGCACGGGCACGGCCGTCATGTTCCCCGCGATCGACGCGTTCGATCCGAACGGCAACCCGCCGCCGGGGGGCGTGTACCTGCACGACGGCCGCGCGCGGTCGATCACCGAGGCCGTGCTGTGGCACGGCGGCGAGGCCAAGCCGATGCACGACGCCTTCGTGGCGCTCACGGCCGATCAGCGCGCCGATCTCCTCGCGTACGTCGCGTATCCGTTCGCGGATCCCGTGCCCGTGCGCAGCTGCTTCACGCCCATGACGGTGTCCGCGCCCGCGTCGACGACGACGCCCGCCGCGACCGTGAAGTAGGCGGGCGCCGCCGGCCCGGTCCGTCGCTTGACGGGCCGCGCGCGGTCGCGCTTATAGTCGCCGCCGTGCGCAGGCCCCGATCGTCGACAGTCCGCCACGGTCGCGCGCGCGCGGGCGTTGTCGTTGTCGTCTTCGTCGCCGCGCTCGTGACGGGCGCCGCGTGCCGCTTCCAACCCAACCATCCGTCGTGGATCGAGGCGCAGGGGCAAGCCCGAGGCGTGCGCGTCGGCGCGTGGGCGCGCGGCGCGCTCACGATCGGCACCGATCGACATCTGTGGCGCTATCCCGGCGAGTGGTCGCGTCCGTGGTTGCCCGAGGGCCCGCCGCAGGAGCTGCGCGCGCTCGCGGGCTCGCCGACGGCGGTCTACGGTGTCCTCGCCGACGGGCAGGTCGCGCGCTACCAAGACGGCGCGTGGGCGCCTTACGCCGGATCGATCGGCTGGGGCGCATCGGACGTCTCGGCCTCCGAGGACGGCGTCGTCCTCGTCGTCGTGAGCGGTCACGTTCGACGCGTCGACGGGCTCGAGCTGCGCGACACGGTGTGCCCCGCGCTCGCCGCCGCTGGCGTCGCGAGCCTGGGCCTCGAGCGCGCCTTCGTGCTCGACGGCGATGGCGCGCTCTACGACGGTGGTCCGGGGCGTTGCGACCACGTCGACGCGCCCGTGCGCCTCGTGCGCATCGCCGCGAACGGCCGCCGGCTCGTGGCCGTCGGCGCCGACGGG
>DATAZS010000020.1:0-6505 GCA_036271915.1 Polyangia bacterium | reverse complement strand
GACGGCGAGATCCTCATCGCCCTCAAGCCCGGTCACCGTCCGACGCAGGGCTACATGCGCCGCATTCGCCAGATGATCGCGCATGACTTCCCCGGCAACACGGCCTACTTCCAGCCGGCCGACATCGTGAGCCAGGTGCTGAACTTCGGCCTCGCGTCGCCCATCGACGTGCAGGTCGAGCTGCCCGACCTCGCGAAGAGCTTCGAGGTCGCGCGCCGCCTGCGTGACTCGATGTCCCTCATCCCCGGCGTCGCGGACGCGCACATCGTGCAGGTGCTCGACTACCCGTCGCTCAACATCGCCGTCGACCGCCAGCGCGCCGCGCAGGTGGGCGTGAGCGAGCGCGACGTCGCGAACAACATGCTGATCTCGCTCTCATCGAGCGGGCTCGTCGCGCCGTCGTACTTCCTCAACCCGAAGAACAACGTCAACTACGTCGTCGCCGTCAAGACGCCCTTGCCGCAGCTCGCGTCCGTCAACAGCGTCATGGGGACGCCGCTCGTCGCGCCCAGCGCCGACACGGCGCCGTCCGATCTACCCGAAGCGCCCACGCAGACGCTGAGCAGCGTGGCCGACATCTCACCAGGCGTGACGCCCGTCGAGGTGAGCCACTACACGGTGCAGCGCGTGCTCGACATCGGCGCGAACGTCGAAGACCGCGACCTCGGCTCCGTCGCGAGCGACATCCAGGCGAAGATCAAGGCGCTCGGCCCGCTGCCCAAGGGCATGAAGATCACGGTGCGCGGCCAGAACCAGGTCATGAACGACTCGTTCCGCAGCCTGGGCCTCGGGCTCATCCTCGCGGCGCTGCTGGTGTACTTGCTCATGGTCGTCCTGTTTCAGTCTTGGCTCGACCCGCTCATCATCATGGTGGCCGTGCCGGGCGCGCTCGTCGGCATCCTGTGGATGCTCGCGGCGACGCACACGACGTTGAACGTCGAGTCGCTCATGGGCGCCATCATGGCCGTGGGCATCGCCGTGTCGAACTCGATCTTGCTCGTGAGCTTCGCCAACGATCTGCGCGTCGAGCACGAAGAGATCTCTCCGCTGCACGCGGCGCTCGAGGCGGGCCGCACGCGGCTGCGTCCCGTGCTCATGACGGCGCTCGCCATGATCATCGGCATGATCCCCATGGCGCTGGGCCTCGGCGAGGCGGGCGAGCAGAACGCGCCGCTCGGCCGCGCCGTCATCGGCGGCCTGCTCATGGCGACGTTCGTCACGCTGTTCATGGTGCCCGTCGTTTATGCGATCCTGCGACGCAACCTGCCCACGAAGCATCTGATCGAGAAGAAGTTCTTGGAAGAAGAGCACGAAGGCGAGCCCGCGCACGCGTCATAAGAAAAGGTTCAAGGATGTCGACCGGAGCAACACCAACAGTCGGAACTGAAGCTGCGTCCTCACCCGGGCGGCGCGGCGTCCTCTATGTCGGCGGCGTCGTCGTGCTCGTCGCGACGGTGCTGGGCGTCGTCGCCCTCGGCCTGCATCGGACGTCACAGGCGCGGCAAGAGGCCGGCGCCCGCGTCGACGAGGCCAGCCGCGGCGTCCGCGTGCGCGTCGCGAAGGCGGTCGCGTCGCCGCCCGTCCGCAAGCTCACGCTGCAGGGCGAGGCGCGCGCGTTCGCGTCGGTCACGCTGTACGCGAAGGTCAGCGGCTACCTCAAGAACCTCAAGGTCGACAAGGGCGATCGCGTGAAGGCGGGTCAGCTGCTCGCGACGATCGAGGCGCCCGAGATCGACAAGCAGATCGCGTCGGCCTCCGCCGATGCCAGGAACAAGCGGGTCAACGCCAAACGCTTCGAGGCGCTCGCGCCGTCGAACATGGTCTCGGCGCAGGAGGTCGAGGCCGCGCAGACCGGCGCCGACGTCGCGGAGGCCAACCAGGCGGCCATCACGATGCAGGGTGACTACCGCGTGCTGCGCGCGCCCTTCGCGGGCGTCGTCACGGCGCGCTTCGCCGACCCGGGCGCGCTCATCCAGAGCGCCACGGCGGGGCAGAGCGGCGCGCTGCCCGTCATCAGCCTCGCGAACCCGGATCGGCTGCGCATCTACGTGTACCTCGATCAGTCGTCGGCGTCGTTCATCCACGTCGGCGACACGGCCGAGGTGCGCACGCCCGAGCACGTGGGCTTCGTGCGCAAGGCCACCGTCACGCGCACGGCGGGTGAGCTCGCGCCGCGCACGCGCACGATGCTGACCGAGGTCGACGTCGACAACACGGACGGCGCCATCCTGCCCGGCAGCTTCGTCAACGTCGTGCTCGAGTTCAAGGTGACGCCGCTCGTGCAGGTGCCCGTCGAGGCCCTCGTCATGAAGGGCGACAAGACGACCGTCGCCGTCGTCGACGACGCGAGCAAGGTCCACTACCGCCCCGTGACCGTGGGCGACGACGACGGCACGACGATGCGCTTGCTCGCGGGCCTCAAGTCTGGCGAGCGCGTCGCGCTCAACCTCGGCAACGAGGTCGAGGACGGCGCGCCCGTCCAGGTCGCGAACCCCGACGCGAAGTAGCCAAACAGCCAAGTAGAGACGCGAAGTAGCCGGCGCGCGGCTTGCCCGCGCCTGATCGCGACCCAGATTTCGCTGGTGCGATCGGCGATCCCTCACGCGCAGACCGAGGCGGTCGCCGCCGCGCGGGCGGCCGGCCTGCGGCACGTCGAGGATCGCGACGCCCGCCACCTCGGGTATCGCCGCCGCGCCACGGGACGAACGACGCGCCACGGCCGACGGGCGACGCCGGTCTTTGCGTTTCAAGACGGCGACGGCCACCGCATCACGGACGCGGCGACGCTCGATCGCATCCGCCGCCTCGCGATCCCGCCCGCATGGCGCGACGTCTGGATCTGCCCGCACGCGAACGGCCACATCCAGGCGACGGGGCGCGACGCGCGCGGGCGCAAGCAGTACCGCTACCACGCGCGCTGGCGGCAGGAGCGCGACGGCACGAAGTACGGCCGCATGCTCGCGCTCGGCCGCGCCCTTCCGACGCTGCGTCGCCGCGTCGCCGCCGATCTCGCGGCGAAGGGACTGCCGCGGCGGAAGGTGCTGGCCGCCGTCGTACGTCTGCTCGAGACGACGTTCATTCGCGTCGGCAACGAAGAGTACGCGCGCAGCAACAAGTCCTTTGGCCTCACGACGCTCGAGGATCGTCACGTCGCCTTTCGCGCGGCCGAGCTGCGGTTTCATTTTCGCGGCAAGAGCGGCGTCGTCCACGACGTCTCTGTCCACGACGCCAAGCTCGCGCGGATCGTGCGCCGGTGCCGCGATCTGCCTGGCCAGGAGCTGTTCCAGTACGTCAACGACGACGGCACGCGCGCGACGATCGACTCGGCCGACGTCAACGCCTACATCCGCGAGGTGACGGGCGACGACTTCACGGCCAAGGACTTCCGCACGTGGGCGGGCACGGTCCTCGCGGCGCGCGCGCTCCACGACCTCACGGTGACCGGCACGCGCCGTCGCGGCGACCGCGACGTCAAACGCGCGATCGAGCGCGTCGCCGAGCGCCTGGGCAACACGCCGTCCGTCTGTCGGAAGTGCTACGTGCACCCCGACGTCATCGGCGCTTACCTCGACGGCACGCTCGCGTCGGTGATGGGCAATCACGCCACGGCCACTCGACGATCGGCGCTGCGATCGGACGAGGTCGCCGTGATGACGCTCTTGCGGCGCTGCGCTCAGAAGGCATAGCCGGTGCCGACGCCCGTCGAAGGTGTCACGTCTCCACCACCGATCGCCGGCGGCGTCTACCGCGTGTCGACGGTGACGTCGGCCGAGAGGCCGGGGCGCGGCACGACGTCGGACGGCAGGTCGACCCACGAGATGCGCACGGGGACGCGCTGCACGACCTTGACGAAGTTGCCCGTGGCGTTGTCGGGCGGCAGCAGCGAGAAGCTCGCGCCCGTGCCCCCCGCGAGGCTCTCGACGCGGCCCTTGAGCTTGCGCCCCGGGAACGCGTCGACCTCGATCTCGGCGGGCTGCCCCGTCTTCATCTTGCCGATCTGGGTCTCCTTGAAGTTCGCGACGACGTACGACTGCGTCGGTACGAGCTCGATGAGCGGCTGGCCGATGGAGACGAGCTGGCCCTCGTGCACCGACAGCTTCGACGCGAAGCCGTCCGTGGGCGCGACGACGCGCGTGTAGCCGAGCTGCAGCTTCGCGAGCGACAGCTGGGCCTCGGCGCTGCGCACGCGCGCGACGGCAAGGGCCGCGCCCGCGCGCGCCGCCGCGATCTGCGGCGCGATGGGCGCGCTCGAGTCGACGCGGCCGTGGGCCTCACCGACGCGGCTCTCGGCCTGGCGGCGAGCGTCCTGGGCGAGCGCGACCTGCGCGTCGGCCTGCGCCTTCGCGGCGCGCGAGGCCTCGAACTCGATCTCGGCGCTGTCGAGCTGCTGCTGCGGGACGGCGTCGGCCTGACGCAGCGTCTGCGCGCGCTTGAGATCGATCTCGGCCTTCTTGAGATCGGCGTCGGCCCGCGCCGCGGCCGCTCGCGAGCTCGCGAGCTGCGCGTCTGCGCTGCCCACTCCCGCCGTCGAGCCCGTGAGCGCGGCGCGCGCGCTCGCGAGCCCGCCCTTCGACGTCGCCTCGACGATCTGGACCTGCGCGTCGGCGGCCTGCGCCTGCGCCGTCGCCGTCGCGAGCTCCGCCTCTGCCTGCTGCAGGCGCGCTTGCGTGTCGGCCGGATCGAGCTCGATGAGCAGCTCGCCGCGCTTCACCGTCTGGTTCTCCTGGATGTTCACCTTCAACACGGCGGCGCTCACGCGCGCCGAGACCGGCACGATGTCGGCCGCGACCTGGCCGTCGTCCGTGCTCTCGCGTCCCGTCGTCATGAGGGTGTAGACGCCGATCGCGACGAGCGCGACGAGCGCGACGACGCCCAGGATGACGAACGGCTTTCGCTTGCGCGCCGGTTTTTCAGGCTCGTTCTTGGGCTCGGCGACGGTGAGGTTCGGCTGCTGTTTGGCTGTTTCCATGGGATTTCTCAGTGAAGATCGATTTTGACGGCCGGGACGCCCTTCGGGCGGCGCAGAAAGAACGCGAACGGGATGACGAGCAAAAAGCCGAGGCCCGCGAACAGGAACATGCGCTCGAAGCCGAGCACGGACGACTGCATGCCGAGCGTGCCGTCCATCATGCGCAGCGCGCCCTCGCGCGCCGCCGTGGCGCTCAAGCCACGCGAGATGAGGCCGCCCTGGATGGCGTTCAAGCGCCCCATGACCTCGGGCCGCCCCAGCGTGACGTGCGCCGCGAGGCCCGAGCGCGCCGACGCCACGAAGTGCGGCAACAACGTCGCGAAGCCCGCGAGGCCGAGCGAGCCGCCGATCTGGCGCAGCAGCGAGTTGAGGCCCGTGGCGTCGGTCAGCCGGAAGCGCGGGATGCTCGCGAGCGCGACCGTCGTGAGCGGCACGAACAGCGCCGCGAAGCCCAAGCCCTGGATCATGATCGACGCCACGATCGAGCGCGAGCTCGTCGCGAGCGTGTAGCGCGACATGAGGATCGCCGACAGCGACACGAGCACGACGCCGATGATGACGAGGATGCGCGGCTCCACCTTGTTGTAGAGGCGCCCCACGATGGGGATGCCGATCATCATGGCGAGCGCGCGCGGCATGAGCGCGACGCCCGAGTCCATGGCGGGGAAGCCGAGCAGGTTCTGCATGAAGAGCGGCAGCAAGAACGTGATCGACATCAGGATCGCGAACATCATCATGCCGATGAGCGTGCCCGACAGGAACACGCGATCCTTGAACAGGTCGAGGGCGACGGCGGGCACGGGCGCCGTGAGCTCGCGGATGACGAAGGCCGCGAGCACGAACACGGCGACGAACGTCGTGACGGCGATGGCCGTCGACTGGAACCAGTCGTTGCGGCTTCCCTCCTCGAGCACGTACTGCAGGGACGCGAGGCCGACCGTCATGAGCACGATGCCCTGCCAGTCGAGGTTCTTGCGCTGCTCGGCGGCGCGCGCGTGGTTCTCGCGGCGGATGTCGTCCGGCTCGTGCACGAAGCGCGTCACCATGAAGATGCCGAGCAGGCCCACGGGCAGATTGATGTAGAAAATCCACGGCCACGCGAAGTTGTCGAGGATGTAGCCGCCGAGCGCCGGCCCCGCCGCGGGACCGACGACGACGGCCAGACCGAACAGCGCCATGGCCATGCCCTGCTCTTCGGGCGGGAAGGTCTGGCGCAAGATCGCCTGCTCAGTGGGCTGCAGGGCGCCCGCGCCCAGGCCCTGCAGCGCGCGGCACGCCACCATCATGGGCAGCGAGCGCGCGAGCCCGCACAGCGCGGATCCCACGACGAAGAGGCCCAAGGAAAACAGATAGACGCGCTTCTGACCAAAGAACCGGCCGAGGAACCCCGTGAGCGGCATGACGACGACGGTCGCGATCACGAAGCCCGTCGTGACCCACGTCATCTCCTCGACGGTGGCGCCGAGCGCGCCCGTGAGGTGCGGCGTCGCGACGGCGACGATCGACGTGTCGATCGCGCCCATGAGCGTCCCGAAC